>NZ_JBEXMX010000104.1:0-15203 GCF_040610755.1 Gordonia sp. NPDC003585
GTGGGCGGCCGCTGTCGGACGACGGCCGGTGGCCTTCGGGCTGCTCGCGGTGATCGTGATGGTCACCCTCGCCGTCCCCGCACTCGGCATGCGCACCTGGCCGCAGGACTCCGGCGCCCAGTCGACCGAGCTCACCACGCGACGCGCGCACGACATCCTGGTCGACGAGTACGGTCCCGGCGCCAACTCGCAGATCCTGATCGTCGCACCGACCGACACGGTCAGTGGCGCCGAGCTGGCCTCGGCGACAGCACGTATCACATCCATTCCGGGCGTGGCCGCGGTGTCGGCGCCGGCGATCTCCCCAGACGGTGAACTGGCCGTCATCTCCGTCACCTCGGCCTACGATCCGGCTGCGGACGGTACGCCGGAGATGCTCGCCGCAGTGCGTTCGGCCCTTCCCCAGGGCGCGATACTGACCGGTGCGACAACGTATTTCAGTGACATCTCGGACAAACTCCAGGAACGTCTGTGGGTGGTCATCGGGTTCGTCGTCGCGGCGTCGGTGCTGGCGCTGATGGTTCTCTTCCGGTCGATCGCGGTGCCGATCAAGGCAGCGTTGATGAACCTTCTCTCGGTGGTCGCCGCATACGGAGTCATCACCGCGGTGTTCCAATGGGGTTGGGGTATGCAACTTTTCGGCCTCGACCACACCGTCGCCGTGTCGAGCTGGGTGCCGATCCTCATCTTCGCGATTCTCTTCGGACTCTCGATGGACTACGAGGTCTTCCTGCTCTCCCGAATCCGGGAGGACTGGCTGGCAACCGGCGACGCCAAGGGCAGCGTGGTGCGCGGACTCGCCCGGACCGGACGCGTCATCACCAGCGCGGCGGCAATCATGGTCGCGGTGTTCCTGAGCTTCGCCACCGAAGCCGATGTGGTCCTCAAGATGCTCGGACTCGGCATGGCCACCGCCGTGCTGCTCGACGCGACGCTCATCCGCATGGTCCTGGTGCCCGCGACTATGACGCTCCTGGGCCGGTTCAACTGGTGGCTGCCGGGCTGGCTGGACCGAATCCTCCCGAACGTCGACGTCGAAGGTCATGGCCATCCGACGCCGTCCGTCGAACAGCAGACCGTGCGGCCGACCGCGACTGAAGATCCCGACGGCGAACTGCAACCGGTCTGAGTGACCACTGCGCCGTCAGCACCCCTGACCGGGTGCTGTCGGCGCAGGTCACGGGCCGCTGCGCTGCGGCTCAAGTCGCCCTCAAGTGGGCCACAAGCGACCACGCGCATGGTTGACCCAGCAACCCGAACACCCACCGATCACGCACAGAGAAAGCCACCACGATGACCACCTCCGCCCGCCCCCTCGCCTACGCGTCGCACATCGAGACCACGGACGAGACCTACCCCGTCCAGTTGCGTCTGCCCGGGCAGGCCGCAGCGCCGGAAGGCCCGATCGACCCGTTCATGATGTACGTCGTGCACCACGCCTTCCGTCGGGATCTGGCCGATTTCGCGGCGTGCGCACCACGCACCCCGGTAGACGACCTCGACACCTGGGGAGCGCTCGCCGAGCGCTGGGCGATGTTCAGCGAGATGCTGCACCACCATCACACCGGTGAGGACGAAACGCTGTGGCCGCTGCTCTTGGGCCGGAGTTCCGACGCCGAGCAGGTGGTGCTGTACGCCATGGAAGCCGAACACGAGGTCATCGACCCTCTGCTGGCACTGTGCACCGCCGGGTTCCTGCGGATGGCCACCGACGACCCCGAATTCGGAGGCGACGAGGGCGTCCGAGCCGAACTGTCGGATGCACTCGCCCGGACTCGTGACGTGCTGTCTGCGCACCTCGCACACGAGGAGGGCGAGGCCATCGCCATCGTGCAGCGACACATGACACCCGCCGAGTGGAGTGCCTTCGAGGACAAGATGGGCGAGGGTTCGTCGCTACGGGACACGTTCCAGATGGCACCGTTCATGGTGAAGGGACTCAGCGCCGCCGATCGCGCATCCGTGTTCGCCCGAGTGCCGGCGATCTTGAAACTGATTGTGCGACTGGGTGAACCCAGCTTCCGACGTCGCGAACGCCGCGCGTTCTTCTACGATCCTCGGTGAACGAGGCGAACATGAAGTGCTCAAGACGACAGCCGAGCGCCTCCCCCTCCCCCCGCTCCCTGAGGTGCGAGCGGAGCGAGCCTCGAAGGGCTGGTGAGACGACGGTGTCATCTCGCCCGGCCTTCGAGGCTCCTCGCTAGCGCTCGTCACACCTCAGGCAGCGGATGGCAACTCCTCGCACGCGGGCAGCGGATGGCACCCTCCCGACAAGGCGCGCACCAGTCCTCAGCCGGCGAGCGCACGTCCGATCACGAGTCGCTGAATCTGGTTGGTGCCCTCGAAGATCTGGGTGATCTTGGCCTCGCGCATGTACCGCTCCACGGGGAAGTCGCGAGTGTATCCGTAGCCGCCGAAGACCTGCACCGCGTCGGTCGTCACCTTCATTGCCGCGTCGGTGGCGACGAGTTTGGCTGTTGCGGCGGCGCGCGAGTACTGCATTCCAGCGTCTCTGCGGCGGGCTGCGTCGAGGTAGGTCGCCCGCGCAGAATCCACCGCCGCCGCCATGTCGGCCAGCACGAAGGACAGCCCCTGGTGGTCGATGATCTTGCGACCGAACGTTGTTCGCTCTTGGGCATACTCGACCGCCGCGTCGAGCGCCGCCTGCGCAAGACCGGTCGCGACGGCAGCAATGCCCAGACGCCCGGAGTCCAACGCGGAGAACGCGATCGGTAGCCCCTGACCCTCGGAGCCGATCAGTCGGTCGGAGTCGATCAGCGCGTCGTCGTAGTTGGCCGCGGTCGTCGGCACAGCGTGCAGACCCATCTTGTCCTCGGGCTTGCCGAAGCTGAGCCCTGCCGTGTCGCGTGCAACCAAGAAGCACGAAATCCCTTTGGACCCTTCGCCTGTGCGGGCAAAGAGGTTGTACACGTCGGCGATCCCGCCATGAGTGATCCACGCCTTGGACCCGTTGATTCGGTATCCGTCCTCGACGGCGGTGGCTCGGCAATTGAGTGCTGCCGCATCCGATCCGGCCTGTGGCTCCGACAAACTGTAAGCACCCACCAGCCGGCCGTTCAGCAGATCGGGCAGCCAGCGTTGCTTCTGCTCGTCGGTACCGAAGTTCATCAGTGGGTGACACGCCAAACCGTGCACACTCACCGCGACGGCGACGGCTGCCCATCGGGCACCCAGTTCCTCGAGTACCTGCAGGTACACCTCATAGGGTTGACCGCCGCCATCCCACTCCACCGGGTATGGCAACCCGAGCAGGCCGGCGGCACCCAGTTCGGCGAACAAGCCGTCAGGGTAGGTCTGTGCCTTCTCGTGATCGTCGACGATCGGCGCCATCCGCTTGTCGGCGACGTCGCGAACCAGCGCGATCAGGTCACGTGCCTCGTCGCTGGGAAGCAGTCGTTCGACCGGCATTGATACCTCCAACAAGAAACTGAAATAGTACTCAAGTACTGTCTACAGTACTATGAGGTCGCCGGGCAACCGAAAGGACAGGGGGTATCCAATGACGTCCTCCGCATTCGCGACTCGTCGTCGTGCGGCGCTGTTCGACGCGATGGTCACACTCTTCCTGCGCGACGGCTTCGCTCATCTGGCCATATCCGACATCGCGGCGCAGTTGCGCTGCTCCAAATCGACGCTCTATACCCTCGCCGACAGCAAGGAACAGCTCGCGACCATGGCGGTGACCCACTTCTTTCGCGAAGCGACGACTGAGGTCGAGCAGCGCGTGGCTGCCGTCGACAATCCCCGCGAGCGCGTCATCACGTACCTACTTGCGGTCGGGGATGCGCTCGCACCTGCGTCGGCCGCGTTCATGCGGGATCTGGACGCGTTCGCGCCGACGCGGGCGCTGTACGAGATGAACACCGAGGCGGCAGCTCGACGCGTGGGTGAACTGATCGCCGACGGTGCGGCCGCAGGCGTTTTCCGCGATGTCGACCCCGTCTTTGCCGCCGATCTCGCAGCGTCGATGATGACGCGCATCCAGCGCGGCGAGGTCGCGACGGCGACCGGGCTCGACCACGCCGCCGCGTACCGCCAACTCGCGTCGATCCTCACTGCGGGGATCGACGCGGACTGACCCACCCCGCCGGCTGGGTGCGAGAGCCCCCTCCCGACGGGTGAGGCGCCGCCCTGAGGAGCGAACTTGCGAGCGTCTCGAAGGGTGCGGGCTTCGCCCTGGTGAGATGACATCGCAAGCGCACCTGGGCCTTCGAGGCTCTCGGCTAGCGCCTCGAGCACCTCAGGCAGCGGAAAACGGGCTAGCGCCTCGAGCACCTCAGGCAGCGGTACCTGGGTCAATGGCCGGCGCGCTCGAGGTGGGTGACGCCCTGATGGTCGATCCACCATCCCACGCGCGACTCGATCACAGAATCGTTGCGGCGCAACGTCACCCACAACTCGTCGTGCACTCGCACCTCACCGTGTCGCACCTCGACACCCCGCTGAGCGGCAAACCGCACCGCCTCGGGATGCGACCACGTCACGGCATCACCCGGATCCCGGATCTCGGCGGCGAAAGCCTCCGATGCGAGCGGCAAGTCCAGCACGACGCCGAGTGTCTCGGCGTCTGCAGCCTCGGCCGCTGTTCCGGCCAAGACCACAGATTCTCCCGAAACCATCTGCAGCAGATACGGTTTGTCGAGAACAACCGCGTCGGCGACCGCCGTTGCAGCCAGTGTGCGCACCCGGTCGGGCAGGTCGATGTCGGCTGGGTCGATCACCCCGGACCGACACGCGCCGACGATCGACGCGTGGACCGACACCGCGACACCGGCACTCACCTCGCGGTCGGGGTCGCCGAGGCGGTCGAGGAGTCGCGACGCCTCCGCCGCGGACGCGGGCGGAAGTTCGGCGAGCGCGCCGGCGACGGCGTCGGCCTGTGGGTGATCGAGCGGATCCAGAACCCCGACGAGAGTCTCGTCGGAGGGCGCACGGTAATCGCCGAGCGGGTGGCCGTCGATGATCGCGCACCGCCGCAACCACCACGCCGTGTACCCGTCTCGATCACCCAGCAGCTCGACGATCTCCTCGTCGTCGGCGAGCAGCGTCAACGCCGCCGCCCAGCGCTGCTCATCGACGAGGTCCAGATCACCTACCGCAGAGAGGCTTTCCGGCAGCTCGGTCAGCGAATCCCACCACAACTCCTCGTCGGGAAGGTCGTGGTCGGGGGCGGTGGGGAGTTCGTCGGAGACCACAAGGAATCCCCAGCCCACCCCGACCCTGCGCAACGTCGACGCACCGTGGCGCTGCGTCAGCTCGCGATCCACCACCCCGAAGGGATGGTCGTCGACGAGGACGGCTCCGAGAGGACTGTCGGGCAATAGCAGTTCGTCGGCAGGGCGCCACTCACCATCGGCGTCGGGCAGCGGCAGTTGCGCAAGCCAAGCCGGAAGGGCGGCGTCGGGATCGGCCGCGACCAGCGCGAGTACTTCGTCCGCGAGCCCGCCGTCGGAGTCGAGGTCCGCGTCCTCGATCAGCTGCCGCAGAGCGGGATCCGACAACGCCTGTTCGACGGTCAGTTCTTGGGCACCCATACGTTCGACGAGTGGGTGACGCGCTTGCCGATCGACCATCGGCAGCCATCGCGCCGCGCCGGTGATCCGATCGGAGACAAACAAACCGCGCGCACCGACCGCCATTCGCCCGTCTGACCGCGGAACCGGCAGCGCGGCAATCTCTTCCACCTCACGGCCGGTACCCACCAGCGGGGCGAGCGCCGCATACAGGCGCTGCCACCACTGCGACGGACGCTCGACGCCCGTCAGCCGATCGGCCAGTCCGGCCAACCCCAGTTCGACGACGCCGAGCCGACCCAGCACCGATGTGCTTCCCGCGTCGGAGATGTCGGGGTGGACGAGGTCGCCGAACAGGTCGCCGAGCACGTCGGCGAGTTCGGCGGTGAGTCCGACCAGTACGACTGATCTCGATGGAACCAGATCGGCACCATCGGCGGCAGGCAACCACGACGTTCGACGCAGGTCCGCGAGCACCGCGTCGATGAGGCGCGCATCGTCGCGGTTACGCGCGAGGTGCGGCTCGGGTACCAGCCGCAGTCGGCGGCGCGGCCCGAAGAGTCTGATCAGATCGGCGTAACCCACAGCCGCAGAGGCGATATCGGCACTCGGGTGCAGGTTACGGCGGTCCGGAGTGAGTGGTAGGTCCGCAATCAGCCGGCACGGCAAACTCAGTTCGATACCCGTCGGGGTGGGCGCCCGCAGAACGTCATGCCCCGCAACGGTTGGGCCGTCGACCGGGGCGAGCCAACGGGTCGTACCGGTCGCAACCTGCAGCCAGGCCGCCGACTGCACGCCGTCCCGGGTCGGGGCGATGCGGGTCACGACCGCCCCGTCCGACGACAACTCGGGCAGACGGTGCCGATCTACCCCGAACTCCACTTCCCCCACCGAGATTCGCTGCAGAGAAGGCAGTTCCAGAAGCAAGTCGGACGCCTCGCTGATCATCGGCGCGACGAGGTTGTCCGAACCGTCGCGGAGGTAGAGGACAACTTCGGTATCGAATCCCTTGCGCGGCCGAACATCCGACGGCCACGGCAATCGAAGGAGAGGAACCTCCACCGAATCGGCCAGCCGCGCTCCGGCTTCACGAATGACCTCCTCGGTCAGCGCACGGTCGAAGACCACCGACCCGGTCGTCGACCGCATCTCGACCCGGTCGGCCACCACCGCGGTCGCCGTGAAACCCACCCCGAATCGGCCGACCTGTCTCGAATTCCCTTCCGCCACTGCGGTTGTCGGCTACGCGGACACCCGCAACGCCGACAACGACCGCACTCCTTCGACGGTCAGCGGCGCCCCGGTGTTGGCGACGTGCAGTTCGCGTCCGGACAGCCACACCGCCAACTCTCCCGGCTCACCGGCGACCGCGGCCGCGTCCGCGGCGTTGGCCGCGAGTTCGGTCAGGAGTCGGTCGCGGTATCCGACCGTCACCAGATCGGTCTCGGCCGCGATGTCTTCGGCGAGTCGCGTCGGAGACGACCGCCAGGATTCCAGGGTTGCCGCGCGCACGGCGGCGGTGTCGAACGGGTCCGGCGCGGCGGCGGGGTTCAACCGGTCGGCAGGCTCTGCGCCGCGGCGACGATCTCGAGCGCGCCGTCGTCGTAGGCGTCGTAGGCAGGCGATCCCTCGCCGCCCTTGGGTGGCGGCACGTCCGAATGCGCCCCACATCCGTATTCCGCGGAGACCACCCGGCCGTCGGCGGCGTACTCGTTTGCACAGGCACCGAAGGCGGCGTGCAGCGCGCCACTCAGCGGAATGTAGAAGCCGCAACTGCAGCACGAGAACTGCGCAGCTCGCGCCATCTCCGACGCCGGGCCGAAATCACCGTCGTACCAACGCTGTGCGGCGTCGTCGCGGCCATCGCGGCTCAGCAGGCGCCGACGGCCCAGTCCGATCTCGCCGTCGACCTGCCCGACCTCGTCCGGGTCGGGCTCGTCGGAGGAGAACCGGAATTCGTCGCCGGTGTCGATCTGATTGGGCACCAAACGCGGGTCGTCGGGTTCGGCGGCCAACAGGTCGCCGGCCGCGAGGTCTCCCGTGCTGATGCGGTCGGCCCACGGCAACCAGGCCGGGGCGAGCAGCGCCCCGTCACCCGGCAGCAACACGAGCTCGCTCACCGTGATCTCGTCGGTGCCCGGCGCGCCCGCTAGCACCACACACCACTGCCATCCGCGGTAGCCGGCGAGGTCGGCGTCGAAGTAGTGAGCGGCCGCCCAGTCACCTTCGGCCACGCTTCGACGATGCGGTCCCGGGTGCTGACCGTCGTCGATCAGCGCATCACGGGCGACATCAACGGCGTCCAACAGCCGGGGCGAGGTGTCGCCGATTCGATCGATGTCACTGGGTTCGCTCACCTCTCCAGTGTGCAACACCATGCGGGTGTCGTACACGGGCGGCCCGCTTCAAGCGGGCAGGGCCCCGGATGAGGAAGAATCGAGGAGTGCACCGACCGAGTTCCCGACAACATGACGAGGGGCGCGGGGCCCCCGGCGGTCCGGCGAACCCCCAGTACCGGCCGGCCGATGATCCTCGCCGTGCCCAGCCGCAGTATTACGGCCCCGACAACGGCAGAAGCGATCGCCCCCGAGCCGATCCCCGCGCCGATCACCCTGGTACGGCCAACTATCCGGCGCAGGAAACCACTCGTCGAGCGCGGCGCCCGGCGCCCGGTTTTGGTCCGCCGACGCCCGGCGGCCCCGGACGCCCCGCTCCCGGCCCACGCGGGCAGAACGCCTACCTGCCGCCACCGACCCACAATCCCCACCTGCCACCGCTGGACGAGCAGGATGCCACCGACCAATTGAATGACGGCAGGTCCGGCACCCGTGCGATGCCGACCTCCCCGGACAACGTCCGGATGCCCAAGAAGCTCACCGTGGTGCGCGTGGCGGCGTTGCGCGGACGCGAACTGACCGGTCGCGGCATCGACAAGATCCAGCGGGCCGCGACCGCCGACGGCGCCGACCAGTCGGGGCTCACCGCGCTGACGCTCCCGGTGATCGCGAACTTCGCGGTCGACGCGGCGATGGCCGTGGCCCTGGCGAACACGCTCTTCTTCGCTGCCGCGTCCGGTGAGTCCAAGGTCAGCGTCGGGCTCTATCTGGCGCTGACGATCGCGCCCTTCGCGTTGATCGCGCCGTTGATCGGGCCGCTGCTCGACCGGTTGCAGCGAGGACGACGCATCGCGATGGCGACGACCTTCGGGCTGCGCGTCGTGCTTGCCCTGCTGATCATGGCCAACGTCAGCTGGGACGAGGCCGCCGGGCAACTCAACTACGACCCCTGGGTCCTCTACCCGTGCGCACTGGGTCTGCTGGTGCTGTCGAAATCGTTCGGGGTGCTCAAATCCGCGGTCACGCCACGCGTGGTCCCGCCGACCATCGACCTGCCGCGAGTGAATTCACGCCTGACGATGTTCGGTCTGGTCGGCGGCACCATCATCGGCGGTGCGATCGCGGCCCTGATCGAGGTGGTCCTCGCCAAGGCATTGCCGTTCCATCTCCCCGGCGCGATGCTGTGGCTGGCGATCGTCGCGGCCGCCGGCGCCTACCTGTGCATGCGCATCCCGTCCTGGGTCGAGGTCACCGAGGGCGAGATCCCGACGACCTTCACCTATCACGGCGAACCCGCACGCTCGACGGTCCCCGAGCACGAGAGTGTGCTGGGCAGCGCCAAGGACGGTGCCAAGGGACTCGCCGCCAAGATGCGGCAACCGCTGGGCCGCAAGGTCGTCGCCGGCTTGTGGGGCAACGGCACCATCCGCATCCTGACCGGATTCCTCACCCTGTTCATCGCGTTCTACGCCAAGGCGCAGCAGACGGCAAACCCCGACGAGGGCGGGCTCACCCAGCTGCTCCTGATCGGCGCGGTCGGTGCGGCGGCGGGTGTGGGAAACGCGATCGGCAACGGTGTCGGCACTCGGCTGGAGTTGAAGAACCCGCCGATGATCGTGGTGTGGTCGACCGCGGCGTGCTTCGTCGTCGCAGTGCTCGCCGCGATCTTCGGCAATGTGCCCGCCGCGTGCCTGGCCGCGCTGGTCGCGTCCGGCACCAGCGCGATCGGCAAGGTATGCCTCGACTCGTCCATCCAGGACGACCTGCCCGACGAGTCGCGCGCGTCGGCATTCGGCCGGTCCGAAACCGTCCTCCAGTTGTCGTGGGTGTTCGGCGCCTCGCTGGGAGTACTGCTGCCGCCGTATCTGTGGCTCGGGTTCACCGTCGTGTCGGTGCTGCTCGGGATCGGGCTGTTGCAGACGATCATGACGATGCGCGGGTCGTCGCTGGTGCCGGGGCTCGGCGGCCGCCGACCGGATCACGCGATGCCGACGATGGCCTTCGCCGCGGCCAACACCGAACGGGTGCGCGCACATCCGCGCACCGAGCGCGCCTCCGGACCCGGTGCCGCACCGACCCGGCCGCACCCCAGTGCGCCGGGGACCCACCCCCGCGCGAACCACGGCGAATACCGCTGAGACCATTTGAGCGTTATGAATCTGAGCAGTGGTGAGAAGAAGGCCGTCTCGATCATCGCCGCGGTAGCGGTCGCGTTCGTCGCGGTCGTCGGGGTGTCGGTGTTCCTCCTGGTGCGTGACGCACCCGAGGAGCACGTGCCGTATCTGCACCTGAGCGTCGATGGCGATCTCCACCAAATCGAACCGGTGCGTTGGTGCGACATCTTCGTCCGGCACTGCGACCCGCCGCTCTCCGCGCCCCAGTCGCCGACCCCACAGGTCGCGGTGCCGATCGGTTCGACGGCCGCGTTGTCGGTGTCTGGCGACATCGCGGAGGGCCCCTGGGCGCTAACCCGCCTGTATTCGACGCCGAAGGGTCTCATCGAGGACGAGGGCACCTTTCAATCCGGCACGACCTTCACGGTGATGCTGCGATCACAGGCGGACCGGGTGCTGATCGGTCTGACGGTCAATCTGCCGTCGGCACTCGTCGGGCCCGACGGCACGATCGACACCGCGCGTGGCACCTTCGCCATCGACACCAAGCCGCAGGACTACGTCATCCCGCAGGTCTGAAAAGCGGCGGTCCGATCGCAGTCACCGTGCCCACAAAAAGTAGGGGAAGAAACTTCTTCCCCGGGCCTTGGAGTCCTCCCCCAGAAATTTCCCGCGGACGACTACGAACCCCGGGGAAGAAGTTTCTTCCCCTAGATTTTGCGGCAGGACGCCGACGTATCTCCCCAGTTCACAGCGTCGCTCACCGAACGCTTCGAGTCAGTGCTCGAGTTCGCGGGCGACCGCGCGTACCACTTCGGAGATCCGCTGCGCCGTCTTGCGGTCGGGGTAGCGGCCCTTGCGCAGGTCCGGTTGCACCTTGGCTTCGAGCAGGGTGATCAGATCGGCGACCATGCCGTGCAGTTCGTCGGGACTGTGCCGCTTGGTCTCCTTGCGCACTGCCTCTCGCGTGTTCTTGGCGACGCTCGGCGCCGGCTCGAGAACCTTCACGCTGAGCGCCTGCGGCCCACGCCGTCCCGCAGCCATGCCGAATTCGACACGCTGGCCCGGTTTGAGGCCCTCGACACCCTCGGGCAACGCCGAGGAGCGGACGTAGACGTCCTCGCCCTCGTCCTGCGCGAGGAATCCGAAGCCCTTGTCCGCGTCGTACCACTTCACCTTGCCGGTCGGCACCGTGCTCACCTTCATCTGATCGGATCTGTCACAACAAAAGACGCCGTCACCCATCCTCACAAGAACAAGCTCGGACCGATGAGCAAGGCGTCTGGTTTGTCCATGGTAGCCAACCGGAGATCGGGCCGTCACGGGCATTACCGGTGCGCGTACCGCTCGGCGTCGGATCGCGGTTGCAGTGCATTACCGTGAAGGTATGCAACGTGCTGGATCACCACGCCTGGTCGCGATCGCCGGGGTGGTTTTCGTCATCGGCGTGCTGGCCGTCGTGGCCCTGTTCGTGACACCTCTGGTGGCCGACGGATCCACGGCACCCACCGCCGTCTACCTGCTGACGATGTGCGCACCGCTCGGTTTTGTCCTCGGCCTGGTGGCCGCGCTGCGTTCCGGGCGAAGGGTGAGGTGAGACCGTGACCGTCACACAGCACATCGGCCCGGATCTGGCGCCCGCGTCGGACGCCGCCGCCCTACGCGCCGCCTACAGTTGTTTCCCCTCCGGTGTGGTCGCGGTGTGCGCGCAGGACCCGGCCGACGCAGATTCGCGCGAACTGATCGGAATGGCCGCGAGCTCGTTCACCACGGTGTCGCTCGATCCACCGCTCGTCTCGGTCTGTGTGCAGAACACGTCGAGCACGTGGCCGCGGTTGCGCGGGGCACACGCGGTGGGGGTCAGCGTCTTTGCCGGCGACCAGTCGCTGCTGTGCCGTCAGCTCGCCGGCGCCGCCGAACATCGCTTCGACGGGATCACCCCGCTGCTCGCCGACAACGGCGCCGTCTTCGTACCGGACGCGGCCGCCCACTTGTCCTGCACCATCCACAACGAGATCCAGGCGGGCGACCACACCGTCGTCCTGCTCGAGATCGAGACCCTGCGAGCCGACCCGACCGTCGAGCCACTTGTGTTCCACGCCAGCACTTTCCGCGCGCTGGAAGCCCGTAGAGGCGACTGATGACCGCGGTCGCGCTGGGGTTACCTACGCGTCGGGTGGCGCAGCCCGCGACGTGGAACCCGCGCGAGCCCGCCCCGGTCGACGGCCCGCTCGTGGACACATTCGGCCGCGTGGCTCGTGATCTGCGGGTGTCGGTTACCGACCGGTGCAACCTGCGGTGCACCTACTGCATGCCCGCCGAGGGTCTGGACTGGATGGATACCGCCGACGTCCTGACCACCGAGGAGATGGTGCGCATCCTCACCGTCGCCGTGCGCGACCTCGGGATCGAGCGGATCCGATTCACCGGCGGTGAGCCGCTGCTGCGCCGCGACCTCGAAGAGATCATCGCGCGGGTCGCCGGGTTGCCGCAGCGACCCGAGATCGCGATGACCACCAACGGGCTCGGGCTGACCCGGCGCGCCCAAGGACTCGTCGACGCCGGACTGAGCCGTATCAACGTCTCCCTCGACACCGTCGATGCGCAGCGCTTCGCCGAGATCACCCGGCGCGACCGGCTCGACGACGTCCTCGCCGGCCTGGCCGCCGCGCACGCCGCCGGACTCGACCCGGTGAAGGTGAACGCGGTGCTCGCCGACCACACCGATCTCGCCCGGTTGCCCGACCTGCTCGAGTACTGCCTGCGCCACGGCTACGAGCTACGCATCATCGAGCAGATGCCGCTCGACGCCGACCACGCCTGGGTCCGTGGACAAATGGTGACGGCCGACGAGATCCTCGCCACGCTGAGGGGCACGTTCGACCTGCACGACGACCCGGCGCCCCGCGGCAGCGCACCGGCGGCCACGTGGATCGTCGGGGGCCGGCGGACCGCCTCGGGAAAACCGGCCCGGGTCGGCGTGATCGCGTCGGTGACGCGGCCGTTCTGTGGGGATTGTGACCGGACTCGCCTCACCGCGGACGGGTCTCTGCGCAACTGCCTGTTCGCCGAGACCGAGACCGATCTGCGCTCCGCACTGCGGACGCTCGCGGACCACGAGATCGATGCAGCGATCGCCGACAGCTGGCGTGCCAACGCCTGGGCCAAGGCCGCCGGGCACTCGGTCAACACCGCCGGCTTCCGCCAGCCGTCGCGGCCGATGTCGGCGATCGGCGGTTGATCGCCCGATGCGCCTGACCGTCCGCTACTTCGCTGCCGCGCGCGCGGCGTCGGGGACCGAGCACGACGTCGTCGAGATCGACGCCGACGCCACGCTCGGCGATCTGGAGCGGTTGCTCGCGGCCGAGAAGCCTTCTCTCGCTCCGGTACTGCAGCGCTGCTCCTATCTGCGCGACGAGGTCGCACTGTGTGACCGTGCTCGACGATTGGGCACGTGCGAAGTCATCGACGTCCTCCCCCCGTTTGCCGGTGGCTGAGGCCACATTTGCGGTGTGACCTTGCTCACATAACGGTAGGGTAACGAGTAGGACACGAGACGACCACTAGCGCCGTGAACTGCAATGACACCAAATTTGGGCCGAAAGTCCGGAATTCGACACCGAATTCAGCTTTCACGAGACGTGTGATTCGACCGAATGAACGACGTACTGTACGAGACGACCGCCCACGGGGGGTCACGACAAAGCAAACAGAACGATAACGTCCCGTCGGCCGCGCCGAGCCTCGCTCCGCTGACGAGACGGACCAAGAACCAGATTTCTAGGAGCGAGGACGGGGGACCCACCCTCATCCCCTGAGACCGGGCATCCACGCGGATGTCCTTGGGGTTAAGTCCCCGGGGCAGCAGTCAGGCCCCGGGACCGAGCAGCCTCTCGCTCGAACCCGACAGCTGACTTCGTAGGCGCGTGGAGAGAGGAATTCGATTCATGTCCGGACGTCATCGCAAGCAGACGACCAACACGACCACCAAGACTCTCGCCAAGGTCGCTCTCACCGGAGCGGTTCTGGGCGGTGGCGCCGCACTCATGGGCACCGGTTCGGCCAGCGCGGCCACCGACGCCGAGTGGAACCAGGTCGCCCAGTGCGAGTCGGGCGGCAACTGGGCCATCAACACCGGCAACGGCTACCACGGCGGCCTGCAGTTCAGCCCGGGCACCTGGGCCGGCCACGGCGGAACCCAGTTCGCGCCGACCGCCGATCAGGCCACCCGCGAAGAGCAGATCGTCGTCGCCGAGCGTGTGCTCGCCGGCCAGGGCAAGGGCGCATGGCCGAGCTGCGGTGGCCCGCTGTCGGGTCCGACCCCGCGCACCGCGCCGACCGACACCCCGAACCTCAACGCGCCGAAGCCGAAGCCCAAGACCCCGGAGTTCAACCTCTCCAGCGCGCCCGACGCGAAGACCACCGGCGATGTCGCCAACCAGGTCGACAGCTCGCTCGACGCCGCCAACGTGCGCCCCGAGGTCAAGCAGATGTGGGCCGCCGCCAAGGGCACCGGCGTCCAGCTGAGCCCCGAGCAGATCAAGCTGTTCAACCAGAACAAGCACCTGATTCCGGTGCCCTGATCGTCTGACGATCCGCCCACCCGGGCCCCTTGTCGAAGGGCCCCGCACGATGACTGATCCGTGCGGGGCCCTTTTCCATTTCTCACCGACGGTCGCGGGGTGGCGACGAAGCTCCTCGCGAGCCCGAAAAAGTAGGGGAAGAAACTTCCTCCCCTGGTCTTGGAGTCCTCCCCCAGAAAATTCTCGCGGACGACTACGAACCTCGGGGAAGAAGTTCTTCCCCTAGATTTTGCGAGCACGACCAGACGCATTTCCCCAGTTCAGCGGGTGTCGGGCGACTCGCCTTCGAGTCAGCGTCCCTCCGTCGGCGTTGCCGACGATCGTGGAGGCGGGAAGGGTTGGCGGCCGGTGGCCAGGATCGGGCCCCTGACGGTGGTCCTCCGGGTATATCCCAGAAGCGGACGCTGACGGGCCCGATCTCAGTCACCGATTGCCGGTCGCCGCGTTCCGCCGACGGCGACGCCAGGAACATGCGCCCACAAAAGTCGGGGAAGAAACTTCGTCCCCGACCCTTGGTGTCTTCCCCCAGAAATAGAAAATTTGGCTCTTCTGTCATGGATGTGGGTGGGTGTGGGTGTGGTATGGGAGTTCGAGGGTGACCGGTCCGCAGGCGAGCAGGATCATGGCGAGTGCGTT
>NZ_JBEXMX010000105.1:0-14992 GCF_040610755.1 Gordonia sp. NPDC003585
CGGGCAATCGCGGATCGGCGGGAGGGGCTAGCTCGCCTCGAGGGTCAGGTCGACAACCTGCGGACCCGCGCCGAGTCGGTGGATGCCGAGGCCGCCCGTCTCACGGCCGCGGTGTCGGCGGCCACCGAACGCGCCGAAGCCGCTCAGTTGCAACAGGATTCGGCCGCCGCGGCCCTTGGTGAGCTGGAAGCGTCGGAACGAGCCCTCGACGAGCATCACGAACGCTGCGTGACCGCGCTGAACCTGTCGAACGAGCGGGTCGCCGCACTGCAGAACGAGCAACGAGAGGGCGAGCAGAAGATCGCCTCGCTGACCGCTCGGATCGATGCCCTCGCCGTCGGGCTCGAACGCAACGACGGTGGCACCTGGCTTGTCGAGAACGCGCCGGACGGCCTGCTCGGCCCGATGTCGGAGTTGCTGACGGTCGAGTCCGGCTACGAGACCGCGATCGCCGGCGCCCTGGGCCCCGCGGCGGATGCGATAGCGACCGTTGACGCGATGGCTGCGCTGCGCGCCCTCGAGGCGCTCAAGTCGGGAGATGGTGGTCGTGCCGCCCTCATCTGCGGCGGACTGTCGGCGTCGCCGCGTCGCAGTGATCCGTTGCCCGACGGGGTGCGTTGGGCGTCGTCGGTGACCGCGTGCCCAGACTCGGTTCGCGGGGCAGTCGAGCTGATTCTCGCCGACACCGTCGTCGTCGACGACGCGGCCCTGGGGCTTGCGGTGGCCCGCGAACGGGGAATTGTCGCCGTGACCCGCGACGGTGACCGAATCGGCTCGGCGGCCATCGTCGGGGGCTCCTCGCGGCGTCCGTCGACGCTCGAGGTGCAATCGGCGATCGACCTCGCGACCGGCGATCTGGCGGCCACCCGTCGTCGCGCCGAGGAGGTCGAAGCAGCGCTCGACGGCGCACTCACCGAACAGCGTGAACGGCGCGAGGCGGCCGAGGAGGCGCTCGCCGCCCTGCACGAATCCGATGCGAGTGTCGGTGGCGCCTACGAGTCGATGGCCCGGCTCGGTCAGGAGATCCGCACCGCACACGCCGAGATCGAGCGGCTGCTCCGGCAGCGCGCCACGGCCGAGGACGGGCGGTCGGAAACCCTCGAGCGGCTCGACGAGCTGACCGAGCGTCTTCGGCTGGCGCAGGACGAGACCGAATCGGTTCCGTCGGAGGGCGACGTCGACGATTCGGATCGGAGCGTGGCTGCCGAGGCCGTCACCGTGGCCCGGAGTGCCGAGATGGAGGCCCGGCTCGCGCTGCGGACAGCGGAGGAACGTCTCGCCTCGGTGCGCGGGCGGGCCGACTCGTTGCGCCGCGCTGCGCAGCGGGAACGCGACGCCCGTGAGCGGGCCAGGCAGCAGGACCTCATTCGTCGGCACGCTGCTGCGGTGGCGGCCGCGGTCGGTACGGCCGGCGCCGAGGTCTCCGCGCGATTGGCTGCCGCGGTCGCGACCGCGCAGGCCGGACGCGACGAACTCGAGGAGATCCGCGTGGCTCGCGGTGCCGCACTCGATGAACTCAAGCGTCAGGCCGCCGACCTCACCGGGCAGCTCAACGCATTGCGCGACACCGTGCACCGCGACGAACTCGCCCGTGCCCAGGTCGCGCTGCGCATCGAGCAGCTCGAGGAACAGATCCTGGAATCCTTTGCCGTCGCCCCTGATGACCTGATCGCCGAGTACGGACCCGACGTCGCAATGCCGCCGTCTGCCCTGGAGGTCCAGGAGTACGAGGACGCCAAGGCGCGCGGCGAACAGGTGGTTGCACCGGCGCCGATGCGCTACGACCGGGCAACTCAGGAGGCGCGGGCCAAGAAGGCGCAGAAGGATCTGAACACGCTCGGCAAGGTGAACCCGCTGGCGCTCGAGGAGTTCGCCGCGCTGGAAGAACGCTACAACTTCCTTTCTGCGCAGCTCGAGGACGTGAAAGCGGCCCGCAGGGATCTCCTCGAAGTGGTCGAGGAAGTCGACGCACGCATCCTGCAGGTGTTCACCGAGGCCTACGCCGACGTCGAGCGCGAGTTCTCGCAGGTCTTCGCCACCCTGTTCCCGGGCGGCGAGGGTCGCCTCGTGCTCACCGACCCTGCCGACATGCTCACGACCGGGATCGAGGTCGAGGCGCGACCGCCCGGCAAGAAGGTCAAACGGCTGTCGTTGCTGTCGGGCGGCGAGAAATCGCTCACCGCGGTGGCCATGCTGGTGGCCATCTTCCGCGCGCGGCCGTCGCCGTTCTACGTGATGGACGAGGTCGAGGCCGCCCTCGACGACACCAACCTGCGACGGCTGATCAGCCTGTTCGAGCAACTGCGTGAGCGGTCGCAGCTGATCGTCATCACCCACCAGAAGCCCACCATGGAAGTGGCCGACGCGCTCTACGGCGTCAGCATGCGAGGCGACGGCATCACGACCGTCATCTCGCAGCGTCTGCGCGGCGTGGACATCGCAGTGGGTTCGGGCTAGCCACCGAGCAGCCATCGAACCCCGGACAAGACGAGGACAGGACGAACTTTGGACACCGGAATCATCATCGGCATCGTCGTGGCCGTGATCGCGCTCATCGCGCTGATCACGCTGGGGCTCGTGCTGGCGCGTCGACGCCGGATCTCGCTGACCGACGACACCAGTAAGCCGGTCACCGACGGCACCTCCCGTCAGGTCGACAAATCCGGTGGCTACACCGCCGGATCGGGATTCAGCTTCAGTCAGGGGTCCGGGGGAACCACCGCACTGGCGGAACCGCCCGAGCCGGTCGAGCGCACCGAGGTCGACGGTCAGCCGGGCGTGGGCGACGACGCCTCGGTGCCGCGGGATTCGGCCAAACGCGGAATCCACGAGGTACGACTGCCCGATCTCGACACACCCGCGCAGGCGCCGACACCGGAGACTGTCGAGCCTGACGTTGCCGAGCCCGACGTTGTCGAGCCCGAAGTTGTCGAGCCGGATGTCACCGACACCGAGGAAGCTGTCCCCGAGGTCGTCGAACCCGATACGACCGAACCTGACACAGCCGAACCGGAGACGGCTGCACCCGAAGCGGTTGAATCCGATACGGCTGCAACGGCGATCCCCGACACGGCCGAGTCGGCGGCGACCGCACCGGCCCTCGACGAGATCGAACCCACCGCGGGCCGGCTCGGTCGCCTCCGGGGCCGGCTGTCGCGGTCGCAAGGCGCCATCGGCAAGGGCGTCCTCGGTCTGCTCGGTGCCGGTGACCTCGACGACGAGAGCTGGGAGGACATCGAGGACACCCTGGTGATGGCCGACCTCGGGTCCGCAACCACCGCCGAAGTGGTCGAACGACTCCGCGAGGAGTTGGCCACCAGCAACATCCGCACGGCCGACGAGGCCCGCGCGCTGCTCAAGCGCGTCCTGGTCGACGCACTCCGGCCCGACCTGGACCGCTCGGTGCGTGCCCTCCCGCACGCCGGCAGCCCGGCGGTGGTCCTCGTCGTGGGTGTGAACGGGACCGGTAAGACCACCACCACCGGCAAACTCGCGCGCGTCCTGGTGGCCGACGGCCGCCGGGTGCTGCTCGGTGCCGCCGACACCTTCCGTGCCGCAGCCGCCGACCAACTGCAGACCTGGGGCGAACGAGTCGGCGCAGAGGTGGTCCGGGGCAAGGAGAAGGCCGATCCGGCAGCGGTGGCCTTCGACGCCGTCGACCGCGGGATCGACACCGGCGTCGACGTCGTGATGATCGACACCGCCGGGCGTCTGCACACCAAGACCGGGCTGATGGACGAGCTCGGCAAGGTCAAGCGCGTGGTCGAGAAGAAGGCGCCGGTGGACGAGGTGCTGCTCGTCCTCGACGCCACGGTCGGCCAAAACGGCCTCACCCAGGCGCGAGTGTTCGCCGAGGTGGTCGACATCACCGGCGTGGTGCTGACCAAACTCGACGGAACCGCCAAGGGCGGCATCGTCTTCCACGTCCAGAAGGAGCTCGGTGTGCCGGTCAAGCTTGTAGGACTCGGCGAGGGCGCCGACGACCTCGCGCCGTTCGAACCGGAAGCATTCGTCGACGCGCTGCTCTGACATTTCCGCCTACGGATCGATTTGCTGTAGCCGACAACGCCTTTCGCGATGACGAATCAGCGCTCACAATTGCTTCGACAAGCCTGAGAGCTCGCCCAGGAAGCGACCTGGGACGTTACGTGCAGGAAATATAAATCGGCCACTGGTTCACGTGGTGGAAACACCAGGGCACCACTGCTGAAACCGTGTGCCGCGAGTCTCTTTGGAGGCGCCGAGCGGTCGGCGCACTCTGAGGAGGTTTCTTACAGTGGATTTGGCTCTCCTGCCAAACGACGCGTTCGGCAGTATTGACACAGGCGACACGGCCTTCATGATCGTGTCCGCTGCACTGGTGTTGTTCATGACCCCCGGTCTCGCCTTCTTCTACGGCGGCCTGGCTCGTGGCAAATCGGTGCTGAACATGATGATGATGTCGTTCGGGTCGCTGGCCACCGTCAGCGTCGTGTACGTCCTCTGGGGCTTCTCGATGGCGTTCAGCGACGGCATCACGGGTGATGACGACATCTGGGGTATCTTCGCGAATCCGTTCTCGCTGTTCGGATCCGGTCAGCTCGCCGACACAATCCCGGGCTACAACGAGCAGACTCAAGAGAGTTTCGACGCGGTCGTCACCGGAGGGTTGTCGATCCCGTCGTTCGTGTTCCTTGGCTTCCAGTTGACCTTCGCGGTCATCACCGTCGCCCTCATCAGTGGTGCGCTGGCCGAGCGTGTGAAGTTCTCGACCTGGCTGGTCTTCACCGTCATCTGGTCGACGATCGTGTACTTCCCGCTCTCGCACATGGTCTGGGGCGGCGGTCTGATGTCGAAGTCCGAGACCGGGTTCGCATCGTGGATCTTCGGTACCGAAGAGGTCGACGGCGAGATGGTCGCCAAGGTTCCGCCGATCGACTTCGCGGGTGGTACGGTCGTGCACATCAACGCCGGTATCGCGGCCCTGGTCCTCGTGCTCATCATCGGCAAGCGTGTCGGCTTCGGTCGCACCGCCTACCGTCCGCACAACATCCCGTTCGTCATGCTCGGTGCGGCCATCCTGTGGTTCGGCTGGTTCGGCTTCAACTCCGGTTCGGAACTTGCCGCCGACATGACCGCGGGCAAGGTGTGGGTCAACACCACGGCCGCAACCGCTGCAGCGATCATCGGCTGGCTCGTGGTGGAAGTCATCCGCGACAAGCACGCCACCAGCGTCGGTGCCGCCTCCGGTATCGTCGCCGGTCTGGTCGCGATCACCCCCGCCTGTGGTGCGCTCAACCCGGTCGGTTCGCTGATCCTGGGTGTCATCGCCGGCGCGCTGGCCGCGGTTGCCATCGGTCTGAAGAACAAGTTCGGCTACGACGACTCGCTCGACGTCGTCGGTGTGCACCTCGTTGCCGGTCTGTGGGGCACCATTGCGATCGGTCTGTTCGCGGTGCCCAATGACGCCGGCATCGGCGGTCTCTTCTGGGGTGGCGATTACAAGCAGCTCGTTATCCAGGTCGTCATCGCCGCCTTCGCACTGGCCTTCACCGGTGTGCTCACCGCAATCATCGCCTTCGCGCTCAAGCCGCTGGGCTGGCGTGTCGACGACGAAGAGGAGAAGACCGGCATCGATGAGGCCGAACATGCGGAGACAGCGTATGAACTGGCATGAAGCACCGACCGTTCGCGACTACGCTGAAACCCATGGAGAGGGATAACTCATGAAGCTGATCACCGCAATCGTCAAGCCGTTCACGCTCGAGGATGTCAAGGCGGGACTCGAACAGGCCGGAATCCTCGGCATGACCGTCAGTGAGGTCCAGGGCTACGGCCGCCAGAAGGGCCACACCGAGGTCTACCGCGGCGCCGAGTACTCGGTCGATTTCGTGCCCAAGGTTCGCGTGGAGGTCGTCGTGGACGACGCCGCCGTCGACAAGGTGGTGGACGTGATCGTCGAGGCGGCTCGGACGGGCAAGATCGGTGACGGAAAGGTCTGGGTCTCCCCGGTGGAGGCCGTGGTCCGCGTCCGCACCGGTGAGCGCGGCGGCGACGCTCTCTAGAAGCGGCGGGCCCGTGCCCTTTCTCAACACGACACACGGCCCCGCGTCTGACGACGAGTCAGGCGCGGGGCCGCGTGGTTCGTCACACACTGTAACCCCGGTGGCGGCAACGGATCTCGCCAAGACGCGGCGTCAACTCATCGAGTCGAGCCGGGCCGGCAAGCTCGACGCCCCCGGCCTGCGGCAGGTTCTGGTGGACCTGCACGAATTCTGGTTGACCAGCAAGGCAAGCGAACTCGGCATCCGGTCCAACAGCGGCTTCGCCATCGTCGCCGTCGGGGGGCTCGGCCGTGGAGAGCTGCTGCCACATTCGGACCTCGACCTCATCCTGTTGCACGACGACCAGGCGTCCGCCGATGTCTCCGAGGTCGCCGACGGACTCTGGTATCCGTTGTGGGACGCCAACATTCCGCTCGACCACAGCGTTCGCACGGTGCCGCAGGCGCTCCAGGTGGCCGCCGACGACCTCACCGCCGCACTCGGTCTGCTCGAGGCCCGGCACATCGCCGGCGACGAGGACCTGTCCGCGCTCCTGATCGGTGGAGTAAGGCAGCAGTGGCGCAATGACATTCGCAATCGGTTCGGTGGCGTGGTCGAACAAGCGCAGGACCGGTGGCGGCGGACGGGGGACATCGCTCACCGGGCCGAACCCGATCTCAAGAACGGTCGCGGTGGGTTGCGTGACGTGCAGCTGCTCGGTGCCCTGGCGATCGCCCAGCTCACCGACGGCATGGCGAGCCTGCGTCCGGATTCGCCGGGCGCCGGGCCACAGCTCGCGTACGCGAAGTTGCTGGACATCCGCACCGAACTGCATCGGATCGCCGGCCGCCCGCGCGAGCAGGTCCAGGCGCAGGACGCCGACGAGATCGGAGCGGCGCTGCGTATCGGCGACCGCTTCGACCTCGCCCGAGTGATCAGCGATTCCGCGCGCACCATCAGCTATTCGATCGATGTCGGGCTACGTACCGCCGGTAATGCGCTCCCGCGGCGCGGACTCGCGAAGCTTCGACGATCACCCATCCGCCGGCCCCTCGACGAGGGTGTGGTCGAGCACAACGGCGAGATCGTGTTGGCGCGCAACGCTATTCCCAGCAAAGACCCCGGCCTGATCCTGCGTGTGGCGTCCTCCTCGGCGCGCACCGGCCTGCCGATCAGTGCCTCGACGCTCAGTCGCCTGGCCGACTACGCGCCCGAACTGCGCGAACCGTGGCCTGCGGAGGCATTGTCGGATCTGTTGGTGCTGCTCAGCTCCGGCAGTCACATGGTCGACCCGATCGAGGCACTGGACCGGACCGGCCTGTGGGGCAGGTTGTTGCCGGAATGGGGTGCGGTGCGCGACCTTCCGCCGCGCGACGCCATCCACACGTGGACGGTGGACCGTCATCTCGTGGAGACGGCGGCGTACGCAAGTCAGATGACGACGCGCGTGTCCCGCCCGGATCTGTTGGTGCTCGGTGCGCTCATCCACGACCTCGGCAAGGGGCGCGGGGCCGACCACAGCATCGTGGGAGCCGAACTCGCGATCCAGGTCGGTAACCGCGTCGGGCTGTGGCCGCAGGATGTCGAGGTCCTCTCCGCCATGGTGCGCCATCATCTGCTGCTGCCGGCGGTGGCCACTCGCCGTGACCTCGATGATCCGGCGACCGCCGAGCAAGTGGTCGAGACCCTCGGACACAATCGCGTGCTCTTGGAGTTGTTGTCTGCGTTGGCGGAAGCGGATTCCAAGGCGACCGGACCGGGCGTCTGGGGGGAGTGGAAGGCGTCGCTGATCAACGACCTGGTCCGGCGGTCGATGCGGTTGATCGACGGCGGTGAACTCCCGACCGTCGAGCCGCTCACCCCGGAATTGCTCGAACTCGCCGAAAGTGCCGAATTCGCAGTGCAGTTGGTTCCGGCGGAGGGGCACACGCACCACATCGCGATGGTGGCGCCGGATCAGCCGGGGCTCCTGTCGAAGATGGCGGGCGTGCTGGCACTCAACGGACTCCGATCGCATTCGGCGACGGTCCAAGGACACGACGGTCGCGCGATCAACACGTTCGTGGTGGTGCCGCTTTTCGGCTCCCCGCCGGAGGCCGGCCTCATCCGGCAGCAGCTCATTGCTGCCGTCGAGGGCAAGATCGACGTGCTGGCCCGGCTCGACGCACGCGAACGGGAGTCCCCGATCCCCACCATCGGAACCGTCGCCGCGGGTCCGGGCGGGGCCGCCGTCGGTGCGTCGTCGGGCAGCACCGACCCGGCCGGCGAGGGTGCGGGCAACTCCAAGAACGCGGTGCCTGCTCTGTTCGCGGTCGCACCACCCCGGGTGTCGTGGGTCGATGCGCCGGCCGGCGAGGCGATGCTCGAAGTGCGTACCGACGATCGCATCGGATTACTGAGCCGGGTGAGCGCGGTCCTCGAACAACATGGGGCCGATGTGCGCTGGGCAAAGGTGGCGACCCTCGGTGCGACTGTGGTGGACACCTTCAACGTGCGGCTCTCGACCGACACCGAAGAGTCCCGAACGGCGCTGGCGGACGCGGTGCTCGCAGTGTGCCCGCCACCGCAACCGCGTGACGAGGACGACGAGGACGGTGGCCCGCAGAGTTACAGCGGCACCGGCCGATCGGGAGTGCCGATCAGCTGAACGCCCGGCAGCCATGGGAAGATGGGTGAATGTTCGATTCCCTCTCCGATCGGTTGACCGGTGCGCTCAAGGATCTGCGCGGCAAGGGACGCCTGTCCGACGCCGACATCGACCGCACCTGTCGCGAGATCCGTCTGGCGCTGCTCGAGGCGGACGTGTCGTTGCCGGTGGTGCGTGCCTTCATCGCGCGGATCAAGGAACGTGCCAAGGGCGCGGAGGTGTCCGCGGCGCTCAATCCGGCTCAGCAGGTCGTCAAGATCGTCAACGAGGAACTCATCGGGATCCTCGGCGGCGAGACCCGGCGGGTCACCTACGCCAAGACGCCGCCGACCGTCATCATGCTTGCAGGCCTGCAGGGTGCCGGTAAGACGACACTGGCCGGCAAGCTCGGCAACTGGCTCACCCAACAGGGGCACACCCCGATCCTGGTGGCCTGTGACCTGCAGCGTCCGGGGGCGGTCTCGCAGCTGCAGATCGTCGGCGAACGTGCCGGGGTGCCGGTCTACGCGCCACATCCGGGCACCAGCATCGGCGGCGAAGGCACGCTCGGCGTCAGCTCGGGTGACCCGGTGGCGGTCGCTCAGGCCGGTGTCGAGGAGGCCCGCAGGCAGCACTACGACGTGGTGATCATCGACACCGCCGGCCGTCTCGGCATCGACGAAGAGCTGATGCGGCAGGCAGCCGACATCCGCGATGCGACGCGTCCCGACGAGGTGCTCTTCGTCGTCGACGCCATGATCGGTCAGGACGCGGTGACCACCGCAGAGGCTTTCCAGAGCGGTGTCGGATTCACCGGCGTCGTGCTCACCAAGCTCGATGGCGACGCCCGTGGTGGTGCCGCCCTCTCGGTGCGCGAGGTGACCGGACGCCCCATCATGTTCGCGTCGTCGGGCGAGAAGCTCGAGGACTTCGACGTCTTCCACCCCGACCGGATGGCCAGCCGGATCCTCGGCATGGGCGATGTGCTCAGCCTCATCGAGCAGGCCGAGCAGCACTGGGACGCCCAGCAGGCCGAGGCCGCCGCCGCCAAGATCTCGCAGGGTGAGCTGACCCTCGAGGACTTCCTCGAGCAGATGCTGATGATCCGGAAGATGGGCCCCATCGGCAACATCCTCGGAATGCTCCCGGGTGCCGGGCAGATGAAGGATGCGCTCGCGCAGGTCGACGACAAACAGCTCGACCGCGTGCAGGCGATCATCCGGGGCATGACCCCCGCCGAACGCGACAATCCCAAGATCATCAACGCCTCCCGGCGCCTGCGCATCGCCAACGGCTCCGGCGTGACCGTCAGCGAGGTCAACCAGCTCGTCGACCGCTTCTTCGAGGCCCGCAAGATGATGGCCCAGATGTCGGGGCGCATGGGCATGGGCGGTGTGGGCCGCAAGTCCAACCGCAAGAAGGGCAAGGGCAAGAAGGGGAAGGGCCGCGGCCCGACGCCGCCGAAGGTGCGTGGCGGGTTCCCGGGCATGCCGGGTGGATTCCCGGACCTGTCGGGAATGCCCGCGGGTCTCGATCAGTTGCCGCCCGGACTCGAAGGCATCGACGTCTCCCAGTTCCAGCAGCCCAAGAAGAAATAGCCCGACGATGGCGTCGCCCGGGCACTACCGCGGACGGGACCCCTTCACCGGGGAACCGATCGAATTCTGGGTGGTCGGCGACACCATCACCCACAGCGAGGTGCCCGGCTCGGACACGGTTGCCGACGGCGGATGGATCGTCCCCGGTCTGGTCGACGCGCACAACCACGTCGGCATCGCACCGGGTCTCGGCGTCACCATCGAACAGGCCCGCCAATACGCCTACGCCGATGCACGGGCCGGCACCCTGCTCATCCGCGAGGTCGGCTCGCCGCTGGACACCCATGCACTCGACGACGACCCGGCGTGTCCGCGGTTCATTCGTTCCGGCAAGCACATCGCGCGGCCCAAGCGATACCTGCGCGACTACGGCGTCGACCTCGACGACCCCGACGACCTGCCCGCCGAGGTCGCCCGGCAGGCGCAGGCGGGGGACGGCTGGGTGAAGCTGGTCGGGGACTGGATCGATCGCGACGCCGGCGACCTCGCGCCGTTGTGGGATCGCGATCAGCTCGCCGCTGCGGTGTCGACCGCACATGAACACGGCGCACGCATCACCGCACACGTGTTCGGCACCGACGCCCTCGTCGACCTCATCGACGTCGGCGTGGACTGCATCGAACACGGCACCGGTCTCACCCCCGACCTCCTCGATCGGATGGTGAACCGTTCAATTGCGCTGGTGCCCACGCTGATTCAGGTGGACAACTTCCCGCAGATCGCCGCGGGAGCCGACCGCTTCCCGACCTACGGCGCCCACATGCGTGCCCTGCACGCGACCGCCACCGACGTCTTCGCCGCGGCCCGGGAGGCGGGTGTGACGATGTTCGCCGGCACCGATGCGGGCGGGTTCGTCGAGCACGGCCGCATCGTCGACGAGATCGAACGCCTCGCCACCGTCGGCATGGGGCCCGCCGACGCGCTGGCGGCCGCGACCACCGCCCCTCGTGCCTGGCTGGGTGCCGGCGCCCTGGGCGACGGGGATCGAGCCGATTTCCTGGTTCTGCCGGAGGACCCGTGCGACGACCTCGCCGTTCTCCGCCATCCGACCGCTGTCGTCTGTTCGGGCCTGGCGCTCGTGTGACCAATTCCACTGGGAGAGGTCTTGGGGCCCGTACTTACTGGTCGGTAAGATAGCCGTGACGTTGCACCCGGCGGTCGCCCCAATCGCCGTCATTCTCTGTGCGACGCATTCTCGGGGTGGGTCGTGGGCATGTGGTCTCCCTTCGCGGGGTGGGTGACCACATGCCGACGCGACACGGTGGCGCCGATCGGGTCGTCTGCGTCGGATTCTGCTTCTGGGGCGGATTTCTGTTGCAGGGTCCCGATCTGGCACAATTGCGTGCTGGTTCGTCGGATCCGGTCACGCGCCGACCGACGGTCACACCAGAACAGATCGCAAAACCGGGCCCGTCACACCGGGCGGGCCGCTGAATTGCGCAGTGACCACTGAAAGAGGCAACACATGGCTGTCAAGATCAAGCTCACGCGGCTCGGCAAGATCCGCAACCCGCAGTACCGCATCGTCGTCGCCGACGCTCGGACCCGCCGCAACGGCCGGGTGATCGAGACCATCGGCAAGTACCACCCCAAGGAAGAGCCGAGCCTGATCGAGGTCGACTCCGAGCGCGCGCAGTACTGGCTGGGTGTCGGTGCGCAGCCGACCGAACCCGTCGCCGCGATCCTCAAGGTCACCGGTGACTGGCAGAAGTTCAAGGGCCTGCCGGGCGCCGAGGGCACCCTGAAGACCGCCGAGGCCAAGCCGTCCAAGCTGGACCTGTTCAACGCCGCACTCGCGGCTGCCGACAGCGAGCCGGTCGCCGAGGCCACCACCCCGAAGAAGAAGGCCGCCAAGAAGGACGACGAGGCCGCCGCCGACGCCCCGGCCGCCGAGGAAGCACCCGCCGCCGAGGCCGGCGCGTGAGTGCAGTTGTCGCCGACGCCGTCGAGCACCTGGTGCGCGGCATCGTCGCCAATCCCGACGACGTCTGCGTCGACCTCGTGACCGGTCGCCGGGGACGCCTCGTCGAGGTTCACGTGAACCCCGAGGATCTCGGCAAGGTCATCGGCCGCAACGGCCGTACGGCCACCGCACTGCGGACCCTCGTCGCCGGCATCGGCGGCAAGGGGATGCGAGTCGACATCGTCGACACCGATCGCTGAGCCGACCAGAACAGCGATGGACCTCGTCGTCGGCCGTGTCGTCAAGTCGCACGGTGTGCGCGGAGAGGTCGTCGTCGACATTCGCACCGACGATCCGGATCGCCGGTTTGCCCCGGGTGCCGTCCTGCGCGGACGGCTCCCCAAGGGCGCCGGAGATCGCGACTTCACCGTGACAGCCGCCCGGGAACATTCCGGGCGGCTGTTGCTGTCACTTGCCGAAGTGTCGGATCGTACTGCGGCGGACGGGATGCGCGGCGTGCTGTTCCTCATCGACAGCAGCGAGGCGGAGCCGTCGGACGACCCCGACGAGTTCTACGACCACGAACTCGAGGGCGTCGCGGTGTCGACCGTCGACGGCGCGGCGGTCGGGGTGGTGGAGTCGGTGTTGCATCTGCCCGGCGGCGAGTTGCTCTCTGTGCGAACCGAAGACGGTCGCGAAGTGTTGGTACCGTTCGTGCGGCAGATCGTGCCCACCGTGACCCGGGAATCGATCGTCATCGATCCGCCGGACGGGCTCCTGGACGAGGTCGAGTGACATGCAGATCGACGTCGTCTCGATTTTCCCCGAATACCTCGATCCGCTGCGATTTGCCTTGCTGGGCAAGGCAATAGATGCGGGCCGGATCGACGTTGCAGTGCACGACCTGCGGGACTGGACGCACGACGTCCATCGCAGCGTCGACGACTCGCCCTACGGCGGCGGTCCGGGGATGGTGATGAAGCCCGACGTCTGGGGGCCGTGCCTGGACAGCGTGTGCCCGGACGACGCGCTGCTCGTGGTGCCCACGCCGGCAGGCATGCCGTTCACTCAGGCGACAGCCGCGCGGTGGAGCACCGAGTCGCACGTGGTGTTCGCGTGCGGTCGATACGAGGGAATCGACCAGCGCGTGTTCGACGACGCGGCCACGCGGGTCCGGGTCGAAGAGGTGTCGCTCGGCGACTTCGTCCTCATCGGTGGGGAAGTGGCCGCCATGGCCATGATCGAGGCCACCGTTCGGTTGCTACCCGGCGTGCTCGGCAATCCGAGGTCGCACCAAGAGGATTCATTCTCCGACGGGCTGCTCGAAGGCCCCAGTTACACCCGTCCCGAGACGTGGCGCGGACTCGCGGTGCCGTCGGTGTTGCTCAGTGGCGATCATGCTCGCGTCGACGCGTGGCGTCGTGAGCAGGCGTTGGACCGCACCCGGCGACGGCGACCCGATCTGCTCGATGGCGGCTTCGCTCGGCCGGATGGCGGTTTCACCGAGCCTCGACCGGACGATGTGAACGAATCCTGATCGAACCGGCCGGTTGCGGCTACGATCGTCGGGTACTGCTCTGTGGGGGTCCGGTCGGAAGCACGAGGGGGCGTGGTCATCGATACCGATAGCTACTCGGTGATGCTCACCGAACTCGAGCGCCAGCGGACCGAACTCGACCGCGCCCGATCGTCGTTGGCCGAGTTGACCTCTCGCGCAGTCAGTGCCGACCGGTTGGTGTCGGTGACCGTCAATGCGCGTGGCCTGCCGGTGGACATCTCCATCGAGCCGATCGCCCTGCGCCGGTACCGTGCCGACGCGCTCTCGACACTTCTGACCGACCTCGCCGGCCAGGCCGACGAAGCCCTTCGGACGCGGCGGGCCGCCATTCTCGAAGCTGCTGCGGCGCCGCAGCCGACTCTTGCTGACCTTCGAGAACTGTTGCGGGACAGCGATAATGACTGAACCTGTGGGGATGAATGCGGTGTCTGCGGATGCCGTCTCGATGGATGCCGCGGCGATGGCGGAGCTGACCGATCGGCTGTCCACCGCTCACCACGCATTGGAGTCGGTGGCTGCCGACCTCGCGGCGTTGCTCACCGACGTCGACTCGGCGCTCGGCGTCGGGGATGCGGCGCAGGCGTTTCGTCGTGGCTTCGTGTCCTGTACCGACGCGGCATCGTCGTCGCTGGCGGAACTCTGCGGCCAAGCGCACGACCATCTGACATCGGTGGCCGACGGCGCCGACGCGATTGCTGCAACGGACGACGGGCTCCGACGCGGCCTGCGCCCGACGAACCAGAGCTGCAGCGGATCGTGAACCAGGGTGCGGCTGACGTGTCGAGCGAGGTCTGGGATGCGCCGACCTATGCCGAGGATCTGCTACCCGGTTCGTGGCCGAGTGCCGACGAGGAGGCGTTGCGCACCCAGGCGCTGCGCTGCCGCGGCCTTGCCGACCACATTCGGCAGATCGGAGGTGACATCGAGCGAGCACGATCCGAGTACGCACACGGCAGGGGAGTGTTCGCCGAGAATGTCGACCTCGGATTGCATCGAATCGTCGGGGCGGATACCGGAACCGGCGCCACGGCCGACCGGCTCGATGTGATGGCAGGTCGGCTGGACCGCTTCGCCGACGTGGTGGCCGACACACGCCGTGCGGTGTCGGCGATCGCGGCGATCACCGATCGCGATGTTCGGCGCGCCGAGTTGCTCGCGATCCTCGGTGACGATTCGGCGCGGGTGGTGGCGGCAAGTTCGGGCCGGCTGGCGTTGACCGCGGCCGGCGACGACTACACCGACCGTGCCGACGCGGCCGGCAAGCACGAGCCGGGTGCTCTCGAC
>NZ_JBEXMX010000106.1:0-14975 GCF_040610755.1 Gordonia sp. NPDC003585
ACCGCGAGCCGAGGACCGCCGGCACGTCGAAGCCGCCGCGGACCGCGAGGTAGTTGCGGCATCCCCACGTCGGTGGGTCGACGGTCAGTTCGCCCCCGGCGCGCAACACGATGCCGGCGGCGAGCCCGACCGGCGTGCCCGCGAGGCGCACGGTGGCCTCCGCGCCGGTCACCGCCACCAGGACGTCGGTGTCGGCGCGCAACCGCAACCCGCCGAAGGTCGACTCGACGGCCGCCGCCGAGATGCGGTTGCCCACAAGGCGATTGGCCAGGGTGAGCGCGGCGCGGTCGGCGCCGCCGGAACCGGGCACCCCGAGATGTGCGTACCCGGGACGGCCGAGGTCCTGGATCGTCGCCAGCGGTCCGGTGGCGACGACGGTCACGACCGTCATGTGCGGGCCTCGACGAACCGGACGATCGTGCCCGGCGCCAGCAGCGCGGGCGGCGTCGCGGTCTGATCCCAGAGCGCAATTTCTGTGCGGCCCAACAATTGCCAGCCACCCGGGCTCTGCCGGGGGTAGACGGCGCTGTAGCCTGCGGCGATCGCGACCGCCCCCTCGGGTACCCGCGTGCGCGGCTCGGAGCGCCGACCGACGGTGGCAAACGGGTCCGACGCCGGATCCGCCGCTACCAGATATCCGAAACCCGGTGCGAAGCCCATGAATTGGACTCGCCAGGAGGTGTCGCGGTGCAATCGGCCCACCTCCTCGGCGGAGGTGTCGAGCAACCGTGCCACGTCGTTGATGTCGTCGCCGTCGTAGATCACCGGGATCTCGACCTCGGCCGGCGCTCGCGCGGGATCATCCCGCGCGCGACCCGATCGCAGCGCCCGATGAACTCCCAGCACATCGATGCCGCGTCCCGGGGTTGCCTGCACCACGACCGTATGGGCGCTGGGGATCACGTCGGTGACGTGGACGAGCCCGCCCGCCTCGATGGCCGCCCGCAGTGCCGACACCGCAGCCAGAACAGCGTCGGTGGGCGACTCGTCGAGCGCGAAATCGAGCACCACCGCGTCGTGACCGGCCGGCAACTCCCGCATGAACCGAGCCTACCGGCGTGGAACGCCCCGAGCGGGTATCACGCAGTGGCACACTGGGCCCGTGACATGCGTCGATCGGATGGCTCGATGAGGGAGATCGTCGTCTGCGGTGAGGCGCTGGTCGACGTCGTGGCGACCGATCGCGTGGCACGTGGGTCGGGGCGCCCCCTGTCGCCGCTGCAGCCCGCACTCGGGGGCGGCCCGTTCAACGTTGCGGTGACGCTCGGTCGGCTGGGCAGTGCGGTGTCGTTTCTCTCAGCGGTGTCGTCGGACACATATGGCACCGCAATCCTCGACGCCCTCCAGGCCAGTGGCGTGGGAACCGCGTTCGTCCAGCGCCGCGACGAGCCCACCTCACTCGCGCTGGCGACGATCGGTGACGATGGTGCTGCGCACTACTCGTTCTACGTCGGGGGCACCGCGGATCGTGCGGTCGGCGACCCGGGTTCGTTGCCGGCGACCGTTGCCGCCGTTTGTTTCGGCACGCTCTCGCTGGTGTTGGAGCCGGGCGCGACGGTGTACGAGAACCTGCTGCGCCGTTGCCACGACGACGGTCGGCTGGTGGCCCTCGACCCGAACATCCGCGCGGCCGTGATCGACGACGCCGACGCCTATCGCCGCAGGTTCCGGGCCTGGATGCCCTTCGTCGACGTCGTGAAACTATCCGACGAGGACGCCGCGTTCCTGGCGTCCGGGACCGATGGAAGTGGTGCGCAGGACTGGATCGACAACGGGGTCACCGCGGTCGTGACCACCGCCGGAGCCGACGGCCTGAGCATCCGGACCGCCGGCGACACCGTGACAGTGTCTGCGCCCGAGGTCGACGTCGTCGACACCATCGGGGCCGGCGACAGCATCATGGGCGGCGTCCTGCACGGGCTCGACCGGCTCGGCGCGCTCACTCCCGCAGCCGTCGGTTCGCTGGGGTCCGAACAGTGGCGCAGCGTCGCCGAATTCGCAGTTCACGTCGCTGCGGTGACCGTCACCCGCCCGGGCGCGGACCCTCCGTGGGCGAGCGAGCTCAGAAGCGACTAGGTTTATACCTGTATGTCCCACCCGGACATCGTCAACTCTGACCTGAGCAAAGGGGTTCGTGTGTCTGCTGAAACAGTCCCAGCCGACCAGGCATCCGACACCGCATCAGCAACCGTCACCTACCCCGGTGGACAGCTGGAGCTGCCGATCCTGAAGGCCACCGAGGGCAGCGACTCCGTCGCACTCGGAAAGTTCCTCGCCGAGACCGGCCTGACCACGTTCGACGGTGGTTTCGTCAACACTGCGTCGACCAAGTCTGCGATCACCTACATCGACGGCGACGTGGGCATCCTGCGCTATCGCGGAATCCCGATCGAGCAGCTGGCCGAGAGTTCGACCTTCATCGAGGTCAGCTACCTGCTCATCTACGGTGAGCTCCCGACGCCGTCGCAGCTCGAAGAGTTCACCACCAAAATCCAGCGCCACACGTTGCTGCACGAGGACCTCAAGCGGTTCTTCGACGGATTCCCGCGCAACGCGCATCCGATGCCGGTGCTCTCGAGTGCGGTGAACGCACTGAGCGCCTACTACCAGGACTCGCTCGACCCGAAGGATCCGGAGCAGGTCGAGTTGTCGACGATCCGTCTTCTGGCCAAGCTCCCGACCATTGCTGCTTACGCCTTCAAGAAGTCGTCGGGCCAGCCGTTCCTCTACCCGGACAACTCGCTGAGCCTGGTCGAGAACTTCCTGCGGATGACCTTCGGCTTCCCGGCCGAGCCCTACGAGGTCAATCCCGAGGTCGCCAAGGCCCTCGACATGCTGTTCATCCTGCACGCCGATCACGAGCAGAACTGCTCGACGTCGACGGTGCGTCTGGTCGGCTCGTCGCAGGCCAACCTGTTCACCTCGATCTCCGGCGGCATCAACGCACTCTGGGGTCCGCTGCACGGCGGCGCCAACCAGGCCGTGCTCGAAATGCTGGACGACATCAAGGCTTCCGGTGGTGACACCAAGGAGTTCATGACCAAGGTCAAGAACAAAGAAGCCGGCGTCAAGCTGATGGGCTTCGGTCACCGCGTGTACAAGAACTATGATCCGCGTGCCGCGATCGTGAAGAAGACCGCCGACACGATCCTGGAATCCCTTGGCGTGCAGGACGATCTGCTCGACATCGCCAAGGGCCTCGAAGAGGTCGCGCTGTCCGACGACTACTTCATCGAACGCAAGCTGTACCCGAACGTGGACTTCTACACCGGGGTCATCTACCGCGCCATGGGATTCCCGACGCGCATGTTCACCGTGCTGTTCGCACTCGGACGTCTGCCCGGGTGGATCGCGCACTGGCGCGAGATGAATCAGGATCCCGCCGGCAAGATCGGCCGTCCGCGCCAGCTCTACACCGGTTACACCGAACGCGACTACGTCTCCATGGGTGACCGCTGACGCGTCCTGCGCACCTCTGATCCGAACGACTCAAAGGAGAGTCCAGTGACCAGTACCGAAAAGCCCGAAGTCGAATTCCAGGACGGCCCCGCGCCCGCCGAGCTGACCATCAAGGATCTGGTGATCGGCGACGGTGAAGAGGCCCAGCGTGGTGGGATCGTCGACGTCCATTACGTGGGAGTCGACTTCGAGTCCGGTGAAGAGTTCGATTCGTCCTGGGATCGCGGTCAGTCGGCCAACTTCCCGCTCGACCGGCTGATTCCGGGATGGCAGGAAGGGATTCCCGGCATGAAGGTCGGAGGGCGCCGTCAGCTGACGGTGCCGCCGGAGCTTGCCTACGGACCTGCCGGTGCCGGACACCGACTCTCCGGGCGCACTCTCGTCTTCGTCATCGACCTGCTGGGTGTCTGACACTTCTCTCCTCTGGTTGCGCCGCGACCTGCGGCTCGACGACCTTCCTGCGGCTGTGGCCGCGGCCGAACGTGGTCGTGTCCTGGTCTGTTTCGTCCTCGACCCGCTGCTGGAGAAGTCGTCGGGCGAGCGTCGCCTCGCGTTCTTGTTCGACTCGTTGCGTGAGCTGAACACCAAGCTCGACGGCAATTTGCTCGTGGTCCGTGGCCGGCCGGAGGTCGAGGTCCCGCGGCTGGTTGCGTCGGCAGACGCCGGTTCTGTTCATGTGAGCGAAGACTTTTCGCCGTTCGGGCGCAGGCGCGACGACGCCGTCGTGCGCGAACTCGGTGACGTGGCGTTCGAGCCGCTAGGGTCGCCGTATCTGGTGTCGCCGGGACGCATCACCAAGTCCGACGGTGAACCGTACAAGGTGTTCACGCCCTTCTTCCGGCAGTGGCGCGAGCACGGTTGGCGCAAGCCTGCGGGTCCGTTTGAGGCGTCGGACGTTGTCGATCCCAGCGATATTCGGAAGTCGGGTCGCATCCGCGTGCCGGCGTCCCCGACGAAGATCGACGTGGTTGCGGGGGAGGACGCCGCGCGTGCACGGTGGAACGAGTTCGTGGCGGAGGATCTCGACGGATACGACTCCGACCGTGACCGTCCCGATCTCGACGCGAGCAGCCGGATGTCGGTCTACCTGAAGTACGGAAACATCCATCCGCGCACGATGGCCGCCGATCTCGACGGGCGGAATCCTTCTGCCGCAGCCTATCTCCGCGAGCTGGCGTTTCGGGACTTCTACGCCGACGTGCTGTATCACTGGCCGGACAGTCTGTGGCACAACTGGAACAGCGGATTCGACGACATCGATCTCGACACCGACAAGGACGCCGAACGCCGATTCGACGCCTGGCGGGAGGGTCGCACCGGCTTCCCGATCGTCGACGCCGGGATGCGTCAACTGGCGCAGACCGGCTTCATGCACAACCGCGTTCGAATGATCACGGCGTCGTTCCTGGTGAAGGACCTGCATCTGCCGTGGTGGTGGGGTGCCCGCTGGTTCCTCGACCAGCTCGTCGACGGCGACATGGCATCGAACCAGCACGGCTGGCAGTGGGCGGCCGGCACCGGAACCGATGCGGCACCGTACTTTCGGGTGTTCAACCCGGAGACACAGGCCAAGAAGTTCGATCCCGACGGTGAGTACGTCGCACGCTGGGTACCCGAGGTCGGTACCGCCGACTACCCCGAACCCATCGTCGACCACAAGGCCGAACGCGAAGAGGCGCTGCGGCGCTACCGTTCTCTGTGACCACCCCTGCTGGTTGGAGCGGCAAGCTGCGCCAAACAACGCACGCCGCCCATTCCGCTGCTGACCTAAAGCGAGCGCAAGCGAGAGCGCTCCGCTGCCTGAGCCTGGATTCGTGGGAACGGAGCCAACCTCCGCTGCCTGAGGTGCGACGAGCGCCAGCGAGGAGCCTCGAAGGCCAGGTGAGACGACATCGCATATCTCACCAGGGGCTTCGAGGCTCGCAGGCTCGCACCTCAGCCGGCGAGTGGGGACTCGCACAGCTCGGCAGTGGATGCATCACCGCGACAGCCGCAGTGCCTCACCCCATTTGACGCGCGATCCGGTGCGGAGGATGGATCGTTGGTACACCTTGGCGGCCAGCCAGGTGGCGATGACGCAGGCCGCGACCATCAGCAGCAGCGAGACGACGATCTGAACCGGATCTGTGTCGCCGGTGGCGATTCGGATCGGGATGAGCACTGAGCTGAACGGCGGTATCCAGGACAGCGTCTGAATGAACGTCGAGTCGAGTGCCTGGATGCCGAAGATGCCCGAGTACATGACGGCCAGGGACAGGATCGTCAGCGGCGTGATCGTCGACCCGATTTCCTCCTGTCGGGACACCATCGCCCCGGCGGCAGCGTACAGCGTTGCGAAGAACACGAATCCGAGCAGGAACCAGATCAGTACCGCGGCGAACATGCCGAGTGCTGTACCCGCGATGGTGAGCATGCCGGTGGCCGTGCCCGCGATGAGCGCGGTGATTCCGAGCAACACCATCTGACCGAGCGCGACCACCCCGATGCCGATGATCTTGCCCCACATGAGGTGCAGCGGTTTGATCGTGGCGAGCAGGAGTTCGACGATGCGCGACGTCTTCTCCTCGACCACGCCGACGGCGATCATGTTGCCGCCCATCATGATGGCGGTGATCAGCAGCATCGATCCGACGATGGCGACGACGATCCGCTGCCCCACGGCGGGGTCCGCGGGTTCGGTCTCGCTCATCGAGATGGATGGCTGCGGCAGTGTTGTGGCGTCGACGTTGCGCGCGGCAAGACCGCGAGCGAGTTCGGTCTGGGCGATCGCACCGCGCAGGACGCCGGACAGCGACTCCTCGATGCCGTCCTTGCTGATCAGAGTGTACGACGAGTTGGGCCCGGTGACGACCACGGCTTCCAGATCGCCGTCGGCGACCCGGTCACGGGCCTGATCGGTGGACGCCAGTGTCACCACAGTGACCGGTGTGCCACTCTGATCCCCGACCGCGGTGATCGCGGCGGTCAGGGTAGAGTCGTTGCCCACCAACCCGATTCGTTCCTTGGAGTCTCCGCCGCCGCTGAAGACCGACCACACGATGAGGCCCGCGATGATGACGATCATGAGGATCGCGGTCGTGGCGACAAACGACCTGGTGCGTACGCGAGTCGTGATCTCCCGCTGGGCGATGAGAGCGATCGACGTCGTCGCGCGGGTTTCGGGGGAAATGCTGTGCGTGGTCGTCATACGGACACCACCTCTCGGAAGAGTTCGGTGAGGGATGGGGTGGAGGTGGCGAACCGGTGCACCGGACCGTGGTGCAGTGCGGCAGCCAGGATCTGCTGATCGTCGACGCCGTCGGGATCGATCCGCAGTACGGTACGGCCGTCGCGCTGGTCGGAGTAATCGGCATCGAGGACGCCGGAAATTCCATCGGCCCAACGGATGTCGGTCCTTGGGCCGATCACCTCCAACGTGATACCGTCCCGCCCGCGAAGCGCGTCGACAGCGCCGAGGGCGCGCATCTGTCCCTTGGCGACGATTCCCACCCGGTCGCACAATCGCTGCACGAGGTCGAGTTGGTGCGACGAGAAGATCACCGGGATTCCCTCGGCGGCCTTCTCTTTGAGGACGTCGCTCATCACGTCGACGGCAACCGGATCGAGTCCGGAGAATGGTTCGTCGAGCACCAGCACGTCGGGGTCATGGACGAGTGCCGCGGCCAGTTGGACGCGTTGCTGGTTGCCGAGACTGAGGTCGCCGACGTTGTCGTCGACCCTTTCGCCGACCCCGAGACGCTGCGTCCACCGTGTGACGGCGTCGGCTGCCTCCGACGGCGTCATGCCGTGCAGTCGGGCGAGGAACCGAAGTTGTTCGCCCACCTTCATCTTCGGATACAGTCCGCGCTCCTCGGGCATGTAGCCGATGCGTCGGCGGAGTTGCAGGTCGATGCGGCGATCCCCGAGCCGAACCTCGCCGGCATCGGCGGACAGCACACCGAGGACGATCCGCATGGTGGTGGATTTGCCTGCCCCGTTACTGCCGACGAATCCGAAGATCTCACCGGGATCGACGTGAAAGGTCATGTCCTGTAGGGCTACCAGGTCGCCATAGCGTTTGTGCAGGCCGTCGACGATGAGCGGTGCGGTCACTGTGTGGTCCTTTCGGTATCGTCGAGATCTTTGGGGATGGCGAGGTCCTCGGGGTCGGGTTCGCTCATCCACCAGGCGGTGAGCATCGTCGGGACGCACATCGCGGTCAGCAGCAGCGAGATGAGCAGGACCGCAGTGCCGTACACGAGGTCGGCGGACACCGGGTCGTCGCCGATACTCAGGGCGATGAGGACGAGGTACGGGACGAACATGAGCACGAACATGACGAACAGGCCGATCGAACGCGCCGAATTCCGCTGTGCCAGTTGTATTTCGTCGAGTGCGGACACCGGGGCGTCGGCCACCGACCCGGTGACGATGCGCAGCAGATACAGCGAGGCCATGACCCCGGCGAGGCCCACCAGGAACGGGATGACGAACCAGGTTCGGCTGCTGAACGCCATGACGGTCGCCACGATCATCATGGCGAGCATGAAAGCGAGCAGCAACACGAGCCGCCGATACCCACGGCGATTGCGCCACGTCGAGAGCTGATGTGCGTGACGCTGATTGAACTGAAGGTATCGATTGCCGCGCCATTCGTCGTAGCGTCGCCAGAGGGCCGGTGTTGCCTCTGCGGGGATCGCGACGTTGGGGTCGTTCATTGCATACCTCCCTAGTCGGGTGCTTGTGTCAGTCGGGTGCTGGTGTCATCGTGACGTCGGTCTTCGTGCCGGTGATCTGCGTGTCGCCGCGTTCGGCGGTGCGGCGGTAGAGCTCGGCCGACATCGCGCCGAACTCGGTGCGGCTGAACACGGCTTCGACGGGGAGGTCGAAGACCGCGCAGATCCGGAACGCGAGGTCGAGGCTGGGGTAGTTGTCGCCGCGTTCGAGTGCGCCGACCGACTGAACATTGATGCCGACCAGCGCGGCGAGATCGGCCCGCGACATCCTGCGCTCGGCACGCAGCACCGCGATGCGGTTGTAGATCGGGAGCTTGTCTCCGCGTCGTACTGGACTCACATATCAGAGTGTTGTGAAAACACAACGAAATGTCAACAGTGACCATCACTGAGGAGCCGAATTGTTCGGTTGTGTTAATGATCTGGGTGGGTCGCCCGATATGACCGATGTGACGTGGCCGACAGTGCCCGCACATCACCCGCAGACGAAAGGAAGTTCGTGAGGAATACCGCTCGCACCGCCATCGCTGTCTCCGCACTAGGGCTCGGTGCCGCTGTCCTGCCCGCTGCCGTGTCAGCGCCTGCGCAGGGTGCGACCACCCAGTTGTGCTCGTTCACCTATGCGAATCCGAACCTGTTTGTCATCCAGGCGAACAGCACCGCGTCGGCGACCCAGATCGGCTCGGACACAGTGACGTTCACCCTGAAGACCAACTCGATGTCGTTGCTGGGATACCAGCAGACCTTCCGCGTGACCTGGGCGAATCTCGACACCGGCAAGAACGGTGGCGGTGACGTACGTAAGCGGGTCGTCGGATCTGCCAATACCCTCACCGTGCCGAATCTGAAGACCGGCAAGGGGCGGATCGCGCTGGTTCTCGCTGCGGCGAATACCTCGAGCATCGGCCCGGGCAGCACCAACGGCGACTGCGGCAAAGAGCTCCGCGTCGGCTGATCGGAGCGTACTGCTTTGGCCTTCTGAACTGCGGGAATCTGTACCTGGGGGCCAGATCAAGTGCACAGTGCACTTGGACGGGCTGGGGCGTACAGACATCCAACGGATTGGCTCGCACGTCAGCCGGCGGAGGAGGGTCTCGCGAGCAGATCGCGAGCCACGCGGGCGGCCTCGCGCCCGGCGCGGTTCGCGCCGATGGTCGACGCCGACGGTCCGTATCCGAGAAGTTGGACGCGGGGATCGGATTCGACGACGGTGGCGAGACGTCCGGTCATGGTGATGCCGCCGCCCGGTCCACGCAGATGCAGCGGCGCGAGATGGTCGAGGGCGCTGCGGAATCCGGTGTTCCAGAAGATCACGTCGACGTCGAGGTGGTCGCGGCCCTCGTCGCAGTCCCAGCACACACCGGTCTCGGTGATTCGGGTGAACATCGGTCGCCACGTGAGGATTCCGTCGTCGCGGGCCGCTGCGACCGCCGGCGTGAGCGCCAGCCCGGTCACCGAGACCACCGATGTCGGGGGCAGGCCCGCGCGGACGCGACGTTCGACGCGGGCCACCGCTTCCCGCCCCTGCTCGGGCGAGAACGGGCGGGGATTGAACACCGGTTCGGTGCGTGAGCACCAGAAGGTCTGTGCGCCTTCGGATTCACGTGCGATCTCGATGAGAAGTTGGATCGCGGAGATGCCCGCACCTACCACCAGGACCCGTTTGCCGGCGAACTCGTCGGGGCCGGTGTAATCGTGGGTGTGCAGTTGTCGCCCAACGAAATCCGCGGCACCGGGCACATGTGGGATGAACGGACGATCCCAGGTGCCGGTGGCGTTGACGATGAGTTGCGACCGCACCTCGCGGCCATCGTCGCGCGTCGACAAGAACCCGTCGGCATCGTGGTGGACCGAGCGCACGTGCACGGGACGCTCGACGCGTAGGCCAAACTTCTTCTCGTACTTGCCGAAATATTCGGGTACTGCCGTTCGTGCCGGGAACTCGTCGCACTCGACACCGAGCGCCTCGATCAATCCGTATCCGGGAAGATCGTGGACGTGGTTGGCTGCGGCCAGCGTGAGCGTCGGCCAGCGGAACTGCCAAGCGCCACCAGGGTGAGGGGCGTGGTCGACGACGAGATACCGGTCGTCGAGGCCGAAACGCTGCAAGAAGTAGGCTGCCGACAAGCCCGCTTGGCCCCCACCGATCACCAGCACGTCGGATTTGGCGGTGTTGTCCACTCTGCAAGCCTGGCATGGCAAGAGAAAATTGACCTGCGCGACACCGGCGGGCACAGCGATCGGTAGGCTTCCGCGCATGGTCAGTTCAGCTCAGCGGATTCACTTCAGTACGCAAGACGCCGTCGTCACGATCGAGTTGGATCGCGTAGACAAGCGCAACGCGCTCGATGAAGCCATGGTCTCCGAACTGGCGGAGGGCTTTTCCCGGGCGGTCGAGCAGGGGGCCCGCGCGATCGTGCTGACCGGTCGCGGTCATGTGTTCTCCGCGGGTGCCGACCTTTCGGGACCCGTGTACGACAAGTCGTTCCTCGACAAGCTGATCGCCACGTTGCGGCAGATCGAGTCGACGCCGGTGCCCGTGATCGCCGCACTGAACGGGAGCGCGCTCGGCGCGGGCCTGCAACTGGCGATGGCCGCCGACCTACGGGTGATGGCGCCCGACGCTCTGGCCGGTATTCCGGCCGCGAAGATCGGCGTGGCGGTTGATGAGTGGACGATTCGACGGCTGGTGTCGCTGGTTGGTGCCGGGCATGCGCGCGGCATGCTGATCGGCTGCGATCCGCTCACGTCAGACCGGGCCCACCAACTTGGATTCGCCAACCGCATCGGCGATCTCGCTGACGCGCAGCACTGGGCGTCGACGATCGCAGCGTTCGCGCCGCTCACCCTTCAGCACTACAAGCTCGTCCTCAACGGTGACGGCGCGCGCGATGCCGCCCCCGAGGAGCGCCTCGCGGCAATGATGCGCGCTTGGGAGAGTGCGGATCTGCAGGAGGGTCGCGCGGCGCGGACCGAGAAGCGGGCCCCCAAGTTCATCGGCGCCTGACAGGCATCGATTATCCCGACATATCGGACATCTGGCCCGAATTATCCTCGCGGAAACATTTCGATCAACTGACCGAAACACGCGATCCTTAGCTTCCCTTCAGGCAATCCCGTCACATAGCAGGGGAGAAGTATGTCGAAGGAAGCTCATCATTTCACCGAAGACATCGGTGATATCGAGAACGCAGAACACAGCATCATCGCCACCGGTGCAGCAGCCGCCGCGGCGCGAGAATCGCTCGAGGACTACACACTGCGGTTTGCGCCGCGCAGCTACCGCAAATGGGGTCCCGGCGTCGTCGCGATCTCCGCGCTCGGCGGTATCGCCTACCTCGCCGACTTCGCGATCGGCGCCAACATCGGCATCGCCAACGGAACGGGTAACGCCCTCTGGGGCATCCTGTTCTTCGCGATCGTCATCATGCTCACCGGCTACCCGCTGTCGTACTACGCGGCCCGGTACAACATCGACCTCGACCTCATAACGCGCGGAAGTGGATTCGGCTACTACGGGTCAGTCCTGACCAACGTGATCTTTGCGTCGTTCACATTCATCTTCTTCGCGCTCGAGGGGTCGATCATGGCCCAGGGCCTCAAGCTCGGCCTCAACATCCCGCTGTGGCTCGGTTATCTGGCGTCGTCGGTGCTGATCATCCCACTGGTGATCTACGGCATGAACACCCTTGCGAAATTGCAGGTCTGGACGACTCCGCTGTGGTTGCTGATGATGGTCGCGCCCTTCCTGTACCTGGTCTTCAAACACCCCGATGCCATCGGTGATTTCCTCTCCTTCAGTGGTGGCACCGACGGCCAAGCCGGGCACGGGGTCTCATTTGCCGGCACCATGCTCGCCGCCGGTGTCTGTCTGTCGCTGATCGCGCAGATCGCCGAACAGATCGACTACCTGCGCTTCATGCCGCCGAAAACCCCTGAGAACAGCCGCAAGTGGTGGACCGCCGTGCTGACCGCCGGTCCCGGCTGGGTCATCTTCGGTGCCATCAAGCAGGTCGTCGGTCTCTTCCTCGCGGTGTACCTCATCATGAACTTCGCCGAGTCGGCTGGAGTGGCCAATGAGCCCGTGCACCAGTTCCTGGCCGTGTACGAAGAGTTCATGCCGCACTGGCTGGCCATGACGCTGGCGGTGATCCTCGTGGTCATCAGTCAAGTGAAGATCAACGTGACCAACGCGTATTCGGGCTCGCTCGCCTGGACCAACAGTTTCACGCGTGTCACCAAGACCTACCCAGGACGTCTGGTGTTCCTGGTCTTCAACGTCACCATCGCCATCGTGCTGATGGAGGCAAACATGTTCAGCTTCCTCAACGAACTGCTGAACTTCTACGCCAACCTGGCAATCGCCTGGATCGTGACCGTCGCCTCCGACATCGCGATCAACAAGTACCTGCTGAAGATCTCACCGAAGGAACCCGAGTTCCGGCGCGGCATGCTCTACAACTTCAACCCGGTCGGCTTCGTGTCGGTGATCGTGTCCGGCACCCTGTCGATCATGGTGTACTTCCATGTCTTCGGGGACACCATCCAGCCGTACTCGCCGCTGGTGGCCTTGGTGCTCGCGCTCGTGCTGCCGCCCATCATCGCGCTCGCGACCAAGGGCAAGTACTACCTGCGCCGCACCGACGACGGTATCGACATCCCGATGTACGACGAACACGGCAATCCGACCGACGTGCGACTGTTGTGCTGTGTCACCGGCATCGAGTTCGAACGGCCCGACATGATCGCCTCGGCGGTACCGGGGCCGAACGGGGAGAAGCAGTACATCAGCTCGTTGGCGTTGTCATGTGACAAGACCGGCGAGCACGTGCTGCCCGCTCAGCCGCCCGTGTCCGCGTCGGCGACGTCGGACATCGCGGTGGATGCCCCGGCGGAGTCGGCGGAGAAGGAGCCGACCGACTGATCGTCCTCGGCCCACTTCCGCTCCTGAGCTGAGGTGGGCCGAGTGGTCTCCGTCGCGCCTCAGACAGCGGTGGGGCCGAGCACGCGGTCGAGGTAGGGGTTGGTGAACATCCGGTCGGGATCGAATCGGTCACGCACCGAGAGGAATTCGTCGAACCGGGGGTAGACGCCACGCAAGTATTCGGCGTCGCGTGTGTGCATTATGCCCCAGTGCGGTCGACCGCGGTGCTCGACCATGATGGCCTCGACATCGGCGAAGTAGGCGGCGGCATCGGCCGGGTTGTCGCGGTGATACCGGTGCACCGCGACGTAACCGCGCGCGCCACCGGAAGCGGTCGACAGCATCAGATCGTCGGCGGCCGCGGCCCGTACCTCGATGGGGAAGCTCACCCGATACCGCCGCCGATCGATCATCGTCCGAATCTCGTGCAGCACATCGGGAATCGCGTCGAGCTCGACCGCGTACTCCATCTCGCGGAATCGGACGGTGCGCGACGAGATGAACACCCGGGTCGAGGTATCGGTGTACGTGCGGGCCGACAGCGCTCGACCGGCGACCTGGGCGATGGTGGGCACGGCGGACGGTATCCGCCTTCCGATCTCGCACATGCCGTGATAGAGCTTGTTGCTGAGCAGTTCGTCGTCGATCCACCGCCGCACCCGTCCGGGGCCGGACACCTCGGCGATGGGTCCGAGTCGGGTGTTCGTCTTGGCGAGAGCACAATTGGTGTGCGGAAACCAGTAGAACTCGTGATGGTCGTGTGCGTGGACCCGCTCGAGGAAGCCGTCGATCGCATCGTCCGCCGACACGGGCAGTTCCTCCGCGCGCATGTAGAAGGCCGGCACGCACGCCAGGGTCAGGTCGACGACTACGCCGAGAGCGCCGAGCCCCAGTGCCACTGCGGGCAGGTCCGGGTCGTCCTCGCCGATGGTCCGCACCGCGCCGGTGCCGGTGACGATGGTGGCGCCGACCACCTGCGTGCTGATGCCGCCGAACCGAAGGCCGGTGCCGTGCGTGCCGGTAGACGTCGCGCCGGTGATCGTCTGCCGGTCCACGTCACCGAGATTGGCCATCGCAAGCCGGTGTGGAGCAAGGAGTTCCGGGATCTCGAACAGGTGCGTGCCGCCGCGAAGGGTGACCCGCGACCGGTCGGCGTCGGCCTCGATGAGGCCGCGCATGGCCGAGAGGTCCACGAGGATGTCGCCGGGCACCCCGATGCCGGAGAAGCTGTGCCCGGCGCCCGCCGGTTTGACGGTGTGCCCATCGGAGCGGGCCCGGGTGATCACCTCGACGATTTCTGCGGTGTCGTGCGGCTGCACCACCAGAGAGGGTGCAGCCGACTCCGTTCCACCCCAGTTGCGCCACACCGGCGTTGCCGACCTCTGCGTTATAGAAAGCACTGTCCCTCACCCCGATAGGTCGGGACGACGTCGCGTACCCGGGTGGTGCCGTCGTCGTCCCGTTCGATCAAGGCCACCTCGGTGGCCCGCTCACATGCCTCACCGGATTTCGTGTGCCGGAACCACACTCGGTCGCCGATGCTCAGCTTCGTCGCGGACCGGCCACGCAAGGGCGTCTGCACCTCGCCCGCCCCCTCTGCGCCGAGGAACTGAAGACCGCTGGGCCACACCGGCTTCGGTTGACGATCCGCGCCGGGCGGTCCGGACGCGATCCATCCGCCGCCTGCGCAGGTCACCATGTCGGTGCCCGGGCGGCGGACCACGTCCAGACCGAAGCCCAGGGCTGGCGCCGGCCGGAATCGCCGGTATCCGTCGAACAGGTGACCGCCGAAAAGCCCGCTGCCGGCGGCGATGTCGGTGATCGAACGGTCGCGCGCGGTCTCCTCGATCGAACCGGTGCCGCCCGCGTTGACGATC
>NZ_JBEXMX010000107.1:0-14848 GCF_040610755.1 Gordonia sp. NPDC003585
CGCCACCGCGCCAACCCGAAGGTCGCTACAGTAGGAGCGCCCACAGGTGGGGAATTTCAATGAGCACACCTGGGGAACTTCCTTGAGCCTCGTCACGACAACTTCTCCGAAGTCGACGACGAACTCCGACGGCTGGCGACGACGCGGTTCCAACTGAGCGCCGTTGCCTTGGCACTGTTCAGTGTCGCCGTGGTCATCGCGGCCGCCGTGATTCTTCTTTAGCTACTATCAGCAGTCGACTGCGTGTAGCACGACCAGAGACTGCGCATCGCGAAGATCCGCAACATGAGCAGGTCACTGTCCCTGTCCTTGTACAAGTCCCGGATATGCTGCAACTCATCACGTTCCGTGCGCACCACTGGTTCAATGTGCTCCCAGATCGACATGACCTGTTTATAGGCAGTCGCGGCGCGCTCCGCGTAGGTGCCATACTTCTCCTTGGGTTCCAGGACGGACCTGATCACCTCCAGGAGCTCGTCCTTACGCTTGTCCGCGGGAGGATGGCCATTGTCGTCCGGATCGAAGATGGCATTCAGGCGATCCCTGATGTTGACACCCGCGAGATACAGCACCGGCCCGAGAACGGCGGCAAAAGGTTGGTCGGTGGTCTCGTCGATCACGCACTTGGTTATGGCGGCACCGACCGCGTCGGCTTCATACTCCACTTCAGGCTCGACAACGCCATCGGATCCCATGTGATGCGACGCCAGATCGTCACTCAGCAGGTGCCCATACTCGTGGCTCAGGATGAAGGCGATGATCGCGTGACAGGTTGCGTCCACCAGCGGCTTCAGGTTCTCCAATCCGGGCGGCAGTTTGCGTGCCGAGACGTCGAGAGACGAGTCGGCGATCGACTGCGAGGCGGCGATATCGCACAGTATCTGTGCCGTCGCCGGGCTCGACATCCCGAACGTCTCATAGTGGTCGAACTCCAGCAGGCTCATCACACCGACTTGCGCCAATCTCGCCGCAAACTCGAATGTGCCGTTCTCGACGACGATCACGGTGTGATCCTTCGGCGGCACCGCGTCGTCGGGCGCTGTCTGAATGACGGCGACGGGCTGGCCGGTCGCGAGAGTGCCCACAGCCGGAACCGAATTCAGTGACCATGACTGAGCACTCTTGATCGTTCGTTCGATCCGGCCGCACAACTTGGCCAAGCCCCAAGCGATTCCGGGCGGTTCGTACTGAGACCATTGCGTCGGATCGTCGAGGCGGTACTGATGGAGCAGATTGTCGACCTGTTGGCGGATCTCGTCCTCCGCTTCCGGGCTGGTCGTTTCTGCGAACAGCTTGGTGAAGTCAATCTCACCCAGGTTCGACGGTATTGTCGCCGGAAGTGCGGCACTCACACGATCCTGGAACAGCTTTCTCCGAAGGTCTTCTCGATGGTTGAAGGGTGTCGCCTCCCAGTTATGACGCTGGTCCTCCTGAAGTGCCTCGAGGGCCTGAATAGCACCAGGCGGTCGCGGTTCCCACTCGGCTTGCTGCGAATGTGCACTTGATCCGGATACCAAGTCCCGGTGCATGGCTTCTCCCGTCCTTGACGCCGAAACCACCCTCCCAACTCTTCGAGCGCCTGTAACGAGTAGCCGACTACTCGATCTGGCGATGCGCCAACTGAGCACTACGTGGATATGCTCAGTCGTCGGCGGTCCGTTCCATTGCCCGACGCATGGCCTTCTCCTCGCGAATGCGAATCAGCTGCGCGTGCAACGGGTTCGATTCCTTGACGACGATCACGACGCGCACCATGCCGTTGACGGCGACGGCGGATCGGACGGTCTGGATCTTCCAGCCGAGCTCGCGGCCGACGCGCCGGCCGATCGAGCGAACCCGGTCGACGTCGGCTTCGGGGCATGTGATGTCGAAGCTGCCGATCTCGCGCAGGCCGTCCTCGATGTCGGACGCCAGAAGCGCCTCGTCGTACTCGGCCATCGCACCAGCCCCCCAACCCACTGAACATGCCGTCGGGCAATCGTATGCACAGACTCGGCAAGTTCGCGTCCTTGACGGAGACCCGTCCCTCGAACAGGGGACGCGGCCGTCTCGGTCGACGCGAGATACTGAGTGGCGGCGAAACCCCTGCGTAACTGGCTGAAGGCGGCCCGGATGACACTCGAACTCCAAGTCCGCGAGAGTGCACTCGCACAAGCGACCATCGAGTGGGTGCAGGCGCGGCTCTACACGATGTGCGTGCCGACGAATACCGCGGCGATCACGGTCGACCACCTGGACACCGTTCCGGGATCCGTCACCTTCTCCCACAACGCCGCTGGGGGAGTCGACCTTCGACTGACGATCTCCATATTTGCTGTCACACAGGCAGATCTCGTCGCACATCCGAACTCCGCGCCCACCGGCGCAACGACCGCCGCAACCCAGACCGAAATCCTCATCCAACTCGGAATCAAGAACCAGGCGTTGACCATCGTCAAAGCTGGTTCGACACCCGCCGCGAGTGGGCTTCCGCCAGCTGTGCGAGATCGGATCAAGCAGCGCGTCGACAACGCACTTGCGCCGCTCAACGGCATGGTTCTCCTCGACTGCTCGCCGATCATCAGCGCTCTCGGCGCGTACGTCGACGCGTCGCCCGACCTCGGCCGCGGGAACGGAGTTGTCGCACTGCGATTCGGCTCGTCCGGTGACGTCGTGTCTCATCTCGGTGCCGGCCAAACGTGGGGTGTCTTCCTCGACGCCGACGAGGTCGTCGGACTTCTGAAGCGCCAGATCCCGCCCGACTTGCCGGTTGCGGTGAGCATCCGGTGGCACGGCGAGGGCCCGACACCGGCAATTGTCGCGACGACGACCATCGACCTGCGCGCACTGGACCTGATCGAAATCGCCAGTGCCACGGCCACCATCGCGGCCGGACCATCCTTCATACTTCCTGCCACCCTGCGGATTTCGGGACACTGGGACATCGATCTCAGCGGGATCGCGGCGCCCTTCGAGGCGATCGTCACCAAGTACGCCCGCGGCGAGATCCGGCGAATGTTCCCGTTTGTCAATCACAACAACCAGGAGTTCTGGTACGACATCACCCTCCCGCAGATCCCGTCCATCCTGGGCGCTCAACCGCGCTGGGCGGGGATCTCCTCGAGCTCAGCGGGAATGACGATCGGCGGACCGGTGAGCCCGGCACCGCAGGGCGATCGGGACACGATTGACCCGACGGTCTTCCACTTCGGAAAGCCCACGTGGTGGGGGCACTGTCGTGCACTGGCTCGCGGCGGAAGTGGCTTGCCCCCCACACATTTCGAACCGACGAACCCGCGGGTGCGCGTCCAAGCCGGCGTCAACCTCGCCGACGCCGGGGCACTCTGCGGCGCGGAAGTCCTCTCCCCCAATGACTGGCTGCCGATGGACGCCGATGCAAACGGCGTCGGATTCGATCTCACCGTCGGACAAGCACGCAAGATCACCGACAACGTGCAGGTCATCGTCCGCACCGCACGCGGTGTGCGCTTCTTTGATCTCGGCACACCCATCATCCAGAACAAGCCCGACGGTGAGGGCCTCGATGTTCAGGTCAACTGGTTCGACGACTGCCTCCGACTCTCCGGCGTGTGGCTCAAACTTGTTCTGGGCGAGCCAATCACCATCGACGACTTCAAGCCGCCACCGTTCGAGGACCCCAACTGGATCGTGTGGTTTCACGCGCCCCTCGGCCTCAACATTCACCTGCTGACGATCGTTGACCTCGATCCTGACGAGGTGGTGATCGTCAACGGGTTGAACCTGCGCATTCAGGTCGGCCCCGACAGCAGCGGTGTCGCACACGTTCCCGCTGTGGCGGCCTTGGCCGACGGGATGCACGATGTCGTCGCACAACTTCGATCACGACAGAGTTTCAGCGGTGCGATCCGCGTCCAGACCGCGGAATTCACGTGGTTGGCCGAAGTTGGTCCTGCCGAGGCAGCGGCAATTCGCGACGAACGGGGTGTGGCCTACGTCGGGCGAATCATCGACGGCGAGTTGATCTCCGAGGCCTACCGTCCCGACGCGGACGAGATGTTCGAGCAGATCGGGGCAGGCGACGTGGACCTCAATCCGCAACCGCTGCCACCCCATGACCCCGGGGCCATGGAACTCGCGGAGGCGGCCGGATTCGGCGACGCTCTTTATGCGCACTTCCTGCCGGGACTCGAGGCGCGCGATCGCGTCGCACTGGTCACGATGAGTGAAAGCGACACACGGATCGTCTCCGACGGGCCCGATGGGCCACGCGAATCCGGACGATACGAGGGCCCACCCGCGGGTATGCAGGTCGACGGCGGGTATGCGATTGCGAGGAGTGGCGATGCGATCCAGCTCTATGCCGTCGAACGGCCGTACGTCGTAACGCTCAAACCGAGATAGCGGGATTTGTGCACCTCGCAGCGTTTCCGGCGAGCGGAAAAAGTCTCTTCCACAAGTTCGGCCAAATGCCTTGCGAACATCTGTGCGAACGTGTACCTTCGAACTTGCATTCGATAGGCGGGGATCGGGGGTGAGTATCGGATGACCAAAACTTTCGGCGGCACGTCACGCGCAGCGGAGTTGGTGGCGCAGGTCCATGCCCTGCTCGACGAGCTGGTCGAGGCCGATCTGACCGCCTGCACCGACGACGAACTGGTCGAGGTTGCCGCCGCCCACGAACAGGCGCTGGCCCGCATGACTTATGCCGGGGACCGGCAGCTGGTCGAGGTGTCGGATCGAGATCTGCCCCACCGCATGGGATATCGCAGTCCTACCAACTTCTTCAACGCCCGCCTGCGGGTGTCCGACCCGGGCCGACGCCGCGCCCAGATGGCCGTCACTGCCACCTTTCGTCAGCCGACCGGCGAGGATCGCGAACCCCGCTTCCCCGTGGTGGCCGAAGCGTTCGCCGAGGGCAGCATCGGGCACGGACATATCCGCGCGGTGCTCGACACGCTTGATCAGATCCCGCACGCCACCCCGCACGATGTGCAGGTTGCTGCTGAGCGGCAGATGGTTGACATCGCCAAAGAACACACCCCCAACGACATCGCCACCGCCGGACAACGCCTCCTCGGTCACCTCGACCCCGACGGCACCCTGTCCGACGATGCCGACCGCGCGCGGCGCCGCAATCTGTGGATGAACAAGCAACGCGCTGATGGCACGTCGAAGCTCACCGGCACGCTGGATCCTGTTCTGGCGAACCGGTTTGCGACGATGTTGGAGGCGTGGGCGCAGCCCGGGATGAACAACCCACAAGACCCCGAGTCTCCGTCGGGGTCCTACGAAGACGCGAATCCCAACGTGGTGGCCGCGGCCGCTCTGCGGGACGGGCGGTCGGTGGCCCAGTGCAACCACGACGCGCTCAACGCCCTGTTGAAAGCGGTGCTGGAAGACGGTCTGCTCGGCAAGACCCATCGCGGGTTGCCGATCCAGCTGATCGTCAAAGCCAACTTGGAGGATTTGGTCCGGGGGTCCGGGGTGGCGACCACCGCCACCGGTGGGGTCATCCCTATCTCTGAACTGATCGGCATGGCCGGACAGGTGCAGCCGTGGCTGGCGATCTTCGATGGCGCCAAGCCCGAACCGCTGTTCTTGGGGCAGGGTAAACGGTTGGCCTCCATGGCCCAACGGTTGGCGTCGTTTGCTCGCATCGGCGGGGAACGGTGTTCGGCACCGGACTGTGATCAACCGGCCACCCACGTCGAAATACACCACGCCAAACTGGATTTCGCGTTGGGCGGCAACACCGACATCACCGAACTGTACCCGGCTTGCCCACCGCATAACCGGCGAGTCGGGCCCAAACCGGGCCAGTTCACCACCTGGATCATCGAGGACGGACCCGACGCCGGACGGTGCGCGTGGCGACTCAACACCCACCCCGGCGCACCACCCAACCCCGACCGCATCCGCCGGATTGAGCTTGTCGAAATCAACCGCTTCCCCGACATCGCCGCCGGATTCACCGCACACCTCAACAGGGTGCGTGCGGAAATCCACGGCCCGCCGGACGACGGTGACACACAGGCAACCGAGGACAATGTCGTCGGGCACTTCCAGCTGCTCGAAAACGCCCGCACGCGAAACGAACTCGCCCGACTCCAACTCCGACAAACCATCAACCCGGAGTCGGTGATCGAGCGTCGATTCGTCGGGATGCTGGAAGAGCATCTCGGGCTTGGGTCGTAGGGTCGCGTTAGTGATCTCGACACGGTGCCTCGCTCCGCTCGGTACCGGCTCGATCAGCGGTGGGGTCGGCCCGGGTAGGCGGGCGCGTTAGTGATCTCGACACGACGCCTCGCCTAGCGGCTCGGAGTCGGCTCGATCAGCGTGGGGTGGCTCGATCAGCGTGGGGGGCTCGGTTAGCTGGCTGGCCGCTTCCGCCATGCCGTCACGCCTGCGATCACGAAGGCGATGGCGGACAACAGGTCTGACTCGGACAGACCATGCTCGAGGTTGATGCCGTACAGAATCCTGCCCTCGAGGGGCCCGTTCCAGAAGAGCCAAGCGATACCGAGCGCTGTGAGGATCGCCGCGGCGGGGTAACTCCGGCGTGCCAGACACCAAGCACCGGTGACGACCAGCAGATTGAGCAGCACGATCGCGTGGAACAGGTCGGGATGGTGCAGCACGGGTGGAGCCACTGGGCCAGTATGCCGAACGGGCGCGTGGTGTGACCCTTCGAGGCTCGTCGACTTCGAGACGCTCCATGCTCGTACCTCGCAGGGGGCTCCTCAGCCCGGCGGCTTGCGCTCCTCGCACCTCAGGGAGCGGGACCCGCTCACGATCACTCGCGCTCGCCTCAGCTCAGTGAGCGGAGCGGGAGGTCATCAGAATCGGGAGCCGCCAGGAGAGTCGCGGAACCCGGGATTCCCAGGCAGGCCTGCTCGGTGACGACTTGCGTTCGACGGCAATCCACACGGTCGCGGCGGCCATCGCCGGCAACTGCAGAGCGCCAAGCGCGAGTGTCACCGACATCAACGCCCAACACGAACCGACGCACCACATCGCGTGGCGAGCACCATATCTCAGCGCACCCCGGTCAGCGTCGCCACCAAATGCGGCGACGACCGGCCGTTGGTGACAACGGTTGAGGCACTGCTGTTTTGCCGGCGAGAATTGCCAGACTGCCGCGACGACGATCAGCAGGTAGACCAGGCCGGCCTGGTCGATGTTGCGAAAGTGCAGCAAAACCAACATCAGGACCAGACATGCGGCTGCCCACACCGAGGTGTACGCGAACAGAAACAGCGCCATCGACCGAAGTCGACGCTTCGGGAAGCTCCGAGCCCGCAGATGAGCAACGGGTGCGGTCAAGAGCGGGAACATCATCGCGACGATCATCACAACCGCCATCACGATCATGCCGACGACGGTGCGCCCGAACTCAGACTGGGGAACGGCATGCATCGCCATCGAATCGCCGGGAGCCATGGTCGCCGCGTCGTGTGCATGGGCGTGCGAGCCCATCCCAACGCCGAAGCTCACCCCGAACGCGCCGGCGATCAACTCCAGCCACGCCACCGCTGCGGCAATCCAGAACGGAACGCGGATGCGGCGTCGCTGAATTGCAGCCAGCGTCGTCATGGTCAGTGACTTTGTCGATAGATACCGATCCGGCCGATCTGCACATCGGACGCGGCGTCGAGTTGATTGACCGGAACCACGCGGACCGTCAACGCGTGGAGGTCGTCGTCGGCGAGATGGAGATTCTCGACGATGTCGGTGATGTCGAGGACCGCGGTCATGCCGTCGTTGTCGGGGGTATCGCCCATCTCGCTGTCCGGCGCGGCACCGAAGAGCGCGACGCTGCCGGCGACCTGCTCATCACCGTTCGGGTCACCCACATACACCCGCAGAATCGGCCCGTCGTGCGCCGCAGTCAGATTCTCGAGGTTGAGGTAGACGCGGTCGGGTCGGGTTGGCGCATCCATGGGCAGCACACTCGGCGTGACGGTTCGTCGGGCCTCGGAATCCAACTGAACGCTGGCTGTCGCTTCGCCACCCACCACGGACATCGGTTCTTGCGTTGCGCCGATGAGTTCGGCGCTACCGGGCGTCCTCGGCTGAGACATGGTGGGTTCGCCGTCCTGTCCGTTGTCTTGGATTGCGAGAAGGACGTTCATTCGCGCCGGACTCCGCACCGCGATTCCGTCGGTGTAGTTGTCATAGCCGTACCCCAGTGCGGCGAGATCGCTCATCTGCTCCGGGGTGAAGGTCCACGTCTGCGGAGGTTGTCCGTCCTCGGCGGGAGGAAGCGGCAGCGTGAACGCCGGGCCGCCGGTTGCTGTCGGGCCGTCGAGCCAGCTGTTGTCGGTGGGATCGGAATGGACCGGCGGCGTCCGACGCCGCCACGTCTCCCACAGGCGGTCGATGTTCGCGTGGTGGAGCCAGAAGATCGGATCGAGACCCGCTGTCGCCGGATTGCTCATGAGACCCGGAGTATCCAGGCCGCCGATGAGCACGTGGATCAGATCGTGTGGGTTCGATTCGAGTTCACCGTGCGGTGCCCGGTGATGGAACGACCCCGTATCTGAGCCTCCGAAGCCGATCGCACCGCCGTCGGCGGACACCGAGAACAGCGGATTGTCCAGAGCGTCAAGGTTTATGTCGAGGTCCGGGATCGGGTCGTCGAGCGGAATCACGACCACCCCATCACCATTACGGCCAAAACGTGCCGACACGAACAATGGATTGTTGGCGCCATCCGGCCACGACGCGGAGGCAAACGCCGGGGGGATCGCCTGTTCGCCCATCGCGAAGTAATTCCAATACGGCAGCGTCCACTCTCTGGGTCCGCCGAGCGCGATCACCTCGGCGCGCACCGCCGCCTCGAACGCGATCAAGTAGCCCCGATGCCACGGCAGGAAATACCAACTCCCGTGCCAACACTGCTTCCAGAAATCCTTCTGGACGCTTTGCGATGGCAGCGAATCTTGTTGCGGATCAAAGTATCCGAACCCCTGCCACTTCACCGGATCGAACCCGTGCATCGCGGCAAAGAATCGCCAACTCAACGGATCGTCGAGAGGCCGTTCCATCATCGCGGCCACACCGCGTGCGTACCAGAGAATGTCGTCGGCCCAGGGATTTCCGAGCTCCCAGACGTTGCGTCTCGCCAATGCGGTCCCGACCATCGCAGCGCTCCTCGCTGTCGGCCCCCATTCAGCAGATTATTCTAGCGAGGCTTTCGGCGGTTTGGCGTCACGATTGGACAACTACGGTGCGGGTTGCGACATTGCTTTGTGCCGGTTGATGTTTGGCGCGAGAACGGAATGGATCACAAATCAGTTGATGTATGGGATTGCTTCGAGCCGATGAATTCGCTTGGTGGTGGTTGCGGACATGGTTGGGTCGCGTGTGGTCTCGACACGACGCCTCGCCTAGCGGCTCGGTGTCGGCTCGACCAGCGGGGGGTGCGTGTGGTTGCGGACACAGTCGGGTCGCCAGCCCTTCGAGGCTCCTCGACTTCGAGACGCTCCGTGCTCGTACCTCGCAGGGGCTCCTCAGCCCGGCGGCTAGCGCTCGTCGCACCTCAGGGAGCGGATGGCAAGTCGGGCGTGCGGGGTCAGCCGCCGAAGATGTCGCGAAGGATCTCGGTCTCGGCGACGCGTTCCTTGTGGGTCGGGGCGGTCGAGGAGACGAGGATGCAGGTGACGCCGGCTTCCTTGAAGGCGGCGACGCGCTCGGCGACGTGGTCGCGGGTGCCGATGAGCGACATCGAGTCGATGAGGTCGTCGGGGACGGCGGCGGCGGCTTCGAGCTTCTTACCGTCGAGGTAGAGGTCCTGGATGATCTTGGCCTCGTCGGGGTAGCCGTAGCGCTGGGCGAGGGTGTTGTAGAAGTTCTTGCCGCGCGCACCCATACCGCCGATGTAGAGGGCGGCGTGGTGGCGGACGAGTTCGCGAGCATTGTGCAGCTGCTCCTCGTCGTCGGAGATGCGGGCGGTCGACTGGACGACGATGCCGAGCTCGCCGAGCGACGGGTCGCGCTTGGCCTTGCCGGCGGCCAGTCCCTCACCGAAGGCCTCGCCGATGCGCTCGGGGTGGAACAGGATCGGCTGGAACTCCTCGAACAGCTCGGCAGCGAGCTCGGTGTTCTTCGGGCCGATCGCGGCGAGCAGCATGGGGATGCGTTCGCGAACAGGGTGATTGATGATCTTCAACGACTTGCCCAGCCCCGATCCGCCGTGCTCCTCGTCGAGCGGCAGGGTGTAGTGCTTGCCCTGGAAGTTCACCTTGTCGCGGCGCCACACCTGACGGCAGATCTCGGCGTGCTCGCGGGCGCGGCCGACGGGGTAGTCGTACTTGACGCCGTGGAAGCCCTCGATGACCTGCGGGCCCGACGCTCCGATGCCCAGCACGGCGCGGCCACCACTGATGTAGTCGAGACCGGCCGCCGTCATGGCGAGGTTGGTGGGTGTGCGCGAGAACATCGGAAGGATGGCGGTCTGCAGTTCCATCTTCTCGGTCTTCGCGGCGATGTAGCCGAGCTGACTGACGGCGTCGAAGCTGTATGCCTCCGGGACCGCGATCCGCTCCACGCCCGCGGCCTCGAAATCGGCGAGATTGTTGATGGTCTCGCGGAAATCCCCGGCGTAGTTGATCGGCATGCCCAGCTTCATCGATGTCATGCCGACGGATTCTTCCACAGCAAACACGCCTTGCCGAGACCCGGCCGAGCGACCGTTCGCTCACGCTTCAGATGGACGCTCGCTGTCGACAAGATGAACAACTGGTGAACAGTCACACAGGTGAGGCAAACCTGCAGGTCACAATAGGGATTTCGGTCCTCCGAAATTTATGCGGAACCGGCCTCGGCATCGCATGATTATGCCCATGAGCGGAGAGATGCTGATCCTGGTGCTGCTCGTGATCACGGCACTGGGATTCGACTTCACCAACGGATTCCACGACACCGGCAACGCGATGGCGACCTCGATCGCCACCGGCGCCCTCAAACCCAAGGTCGCCGTCGGTATCTCGGCGATCCTCAACCTCGTCGGAGCGTTCCTCTCCGTCGAGGTCGCGGCCACGATCACCAAGGATGTGCTCAACATCCAGTCCAAGTCGGGCGACATCACCGGAGGACTGTCTCCGATCACCGCCCTGCTGATCATCTTCGCGGGCCTCATCGGCGGCATCCTGTGGAACCTCTTCACGTGGCTGTTCGGCCTGCCCTCCTCGTCGTCGCACGCGTTGTTCGGTGGACTGATCGGGTCGGGCATCGCAGCGATCGGCCTGTCCGGCATCAACTGGCACGGCGTGTTTTCCAAGATCATCATCCCGGCCCTCTTCGCGCCGGTGATCGCCTGCTTGGTCGCCGCCTGCGGCACCTGGCTGGTCTTCGCCATCACCAAGAAGGTCGCCGAAGGTCGCAAGGAAGCCGGCTTCCGTTACGGCCAGATCGCGTCGGCGTCGCTGGTCTCCCTCGCACACGGAACCGGTGACGCGCAGAAGACCATGGGTGTCATCGCGATGGCGCTCATCGTGACCGGACACCTCACCAGCGAATCGGTGAGCCACGGTCTGCCGTTCTGGGTGGTCTTCAGCTGTGCTGCCGCGATCGCGATCGGCACCTACCTCGGCGGCTGGCGCATCATCCGCACCCTGGGCAAGGGCCTGGTCGAGATCTCCTCCCCGCAGGGCATGGCGGCGGAAGCGTCGTCGGCCGCGATCATCCTCACCTCGAGCGCTGCCGGCATGGCGCTGTCGACGACGCAGGTCGCCACCGGTTCGATCCTGGGTTCGGGCGTCGGCAAGAAGGGCGCCCAGGTTCGCTGGGCGGTCGCAGCACGTATGGCGGTCGCCTGGGTCACCACGCTCCCGGCCGCCGGGCTTGTCGGCGCGGGCTGCTACTACATCGCTCACCTGATGGGCGACGTCGCGGGCGCGATCACCATCTTCGTGATCCTCATCGCCGCGTCGGGCTACATGTACTGGCGCGCACAGCAGAACAAGATCGACTCCCACAACGTCAACGCCGATTGGGACGAGTCCAGCGACTCGATCATCCCGGCCGACACCTCCGAGCTGAAGACCACCGGCCCGACCACGGTCGCCTGATCTCTCCGACGGACACGAAAGGACTTCTGCTCAGATGGACATCGTCGAATCAATTGTCAAGGTGCTCGTCGTCGGACTGATCTTCGGTGCCGGCCTGCCTGCTCTGTTCGCCATCGGCCTGCGCATACAAGCGGCGGGAACGGCCGACGCCAGCGCGGATGGCACTGTCTCGCACGGCAATCCGGCGCTCCGTGCGGTCGGCTACGCGATCTTCGCGCTGGTCGCGGCGGTCATCATCATCGCCCTGCTGTGGATCACGCGTCAGACGATCTACTACTACTTCGACATCCAGATCTTCCCGAGCCAGTTCTACAAGTAGTCAACCGTTTCGACGAAAGGCACGTGAACGTGGCCGACAGCCCTTCACTGTTCGAATCCGCGATCAACTGGATCCGCACCGGCTATCCCGAAGGCATTCCGCCCACCGAGTTCCCGCCGTTGCTGGCGCTGCTGGTGCGTGTGCTCGATGAAGAGGACGTCACGACGGTCGCGCTGACCCTGGCGCGCGAGTACGGCGTCGACCAGCCGGTCACCGAAGAACAGATCGCCGGCGCGATCGAGAAGGTCACCAACGACGAGCCCACCGCCGACGAGATCAATCAGGTCGCGGGTCGTCTGGCCGCCGCAGGCTGGCCGTTGTCGGCAGTTCCTGCAGGTCGATAGTCTTTGACCAACGCTCGTGCGCAGCGCGAGCAACTGTCTTGCCCCGGGGAGGCAATACAATGGCGCCAATGCCGCCCTGCCCTCATCACGAGGGTGAACTCACCGATTGGGGGGATGGATCGTGGATCGACCACAATTGCTCAAACGCATCGTGGAGTGGTTGCGCGCCGGCTACCCCGACGGCGTCCCCCAGGGCGACTACATCCCCTTGGTCGCGATTCTGCGTCGCCAGCTGAGTGAGGACGAGGTCGAGACCGTCTCGTCCGACCTGATCCGCGAGTCTCCCCCACCGCCGGAACCCATCTCCAAGATCGACGCCGGGGTGAAGATCACCGAGGTCACCCACGAACTGCCGCACGAGGACGACATCGCCCGCGTTCGCCGGCACCTCGAGGAAGCCGGGTGGCCCTTCGACGACGAACCGCTGTCCAACGGGCATTCCGACGACCCCGAGTCCGACGCGTGAGGTGAGTGCTACGCACGTTCTGCAGCCCCTGATCCTGCCGTTGGGGCCATCGGTGCTCGACTCGCGCGCGGAGTTGTCGGCGATGCTCGACGGTGGGCGAACGTATCTACCGGTCCCCGACGATCCAGTTGCTGCTGAACGTCTCGGGTCGGCGCTCGGTGTCGGAGAGCCGATTTCGGACGAGCTCACCCTGGTGATCTCGACGTCGGGGTCGACGGGCACTCCCAAAGGGGCACAACACACTTCGACGACGCTGCGGGCCTCCGCCGCAGCGACGGCTACACATCTCGGCGGACCCGGGAACTGGCTGCTGGCGCTGCCGCCGCATCACATCGCCGGACTGCAAGTGTTATTGCGCGCCTTGGCGAATGGGTACACGCCGGTTGTGTTGGATGTGGGTGGTGGGTTTGACGTTTCCGCCTATGTTGATGCTCTTGCGTCGCTTGACGGGCCTCGGAGGTACACGTCGCTGGTGCCGACGCAGTTGATCAAGGTGCTCACCTCCCCCGCCGCTGTCGCTGCGTCGCGCGAGTTGGATGCGATTCTCGTCGGCGGTGCTGCCACCCCGGAGCCGTTGCAGCGCAGGGCGTTAGATGCGGGACTGCGCATTGTGCGGACGTATGGGATGAGCGAGACCGCGGGTGGATGCGTGTACGACGGTGTGCCGTTGCCGGGGGTCGAGGTGCGCATCGTCGACGCCGGATCGGATGGGGTCGGGCGCGTCGAGCTGTCGGGGCCGATGGTCGCGCACGGGTATCGGAATCTGCCCGACCATCCCGCGTTCGCGTCGCCCGGATGGTTCCGCACCGACGATCTGGGGGTCGTGGTCGACGGGCTGCTGCGGATCGTCGGCCGCGCCGACGACGCCATCTCCACCGGCGGACTCACCGTCGTACCGCAGGTGGTGGAAGCGGTGATCGCCGACGACCCGGCCGTCGCCGAATGCGCGGTGGTCGGGGTCCCCGACGAACGGTTGGGCGAGAAGGTGGTGGCATTTGTGGTCGTCGCTGCTGGAGAGCGGTTGGACGACAAGCGGATTCGTACTTTGGTTGCCGAGCGGTTGGAGAAATTCGCGGCACCCCGGGAGGTCGTCGAGGTGTCGGAATTGCCGTTGCGCGGACCCGGCAAGGTGGATCGCGCGGCGTTGAAGGCGCGGTTCGCTTGATGGCGTGCCGCGAAACCGCGACTATATGATGCTGGCTCTTCAAGCCTTCCGCGAGCAGCTAGCTTTCGTCAACCTTCTTCATCGCGGCACCCAACAGCAGGCGGCAGAACAGCCAACCCGAAATGAATCCGACGCCAAATCCTCCGATCATGACACCGCCGACGAATGTCGCAGTTCCATCACCAGGTTCGGTACCCATGTTGGCAGCCAGTGAAGTCGAGAAATCGACTATGAAATCTCCGATTGCACGAAACTGGACGAGACTTACGCCGACCAGGACCGTAGTCAGCCAATCGCTGATCTTCTCGAGGTTCGTGTTCGCATCGATTTTGCTAGCCAGATCCTGGCTGGTACTCGCTGTCGCGCTGTGCGACCTCGATCGTGGAACACCAAAAATGAAGCCGAGCAGACCTCCGACGAGCGTCGCCGGTAGTGCCCCGTGGAGTGGTGGACTTCGGATCGGCGTGGAATCACGCGTGGTGATCAACGAGTCATGTTGAATGCTAGGCGGTTTGGTGGGAT
>NZ_JBEXMX010000108.1:0-14772 GCF_040610755.1 Gordonia sp. NPDC003585
ATCCCACCAAACCGCCTAGCATTCAACATGACTCGTTGATCACCACGCGTGATTCCACGCCGATCCGAAGTCCACCACTCCACGGGGCACTACCGTTCAGAAGCAGTGCGGGAGGTAGGACGACGGCACTCTTCCCACCTCCCGCACTCCATGGCCAGGGCCGCAGCGGTGAGGATCGGGACATCCACGCCTCCTCCCTGCTACCGTTGTCCACGGTGATGGATCTCCACCGGGAGTGTGATTGCTCCGAACCGCCGACACGGCTGATGGCTCCTGTCCGAAATGACGGATAGGACTGACGCATGGCCGATCACGCAGCCGACTCGCACCCCGAACTGCCACTCGATCCGGACAGTTCGCGCCCGCTTCATCTGCAGTGGCGGGCGATCGCACTCGTGTTTCTCGGTGGAATCGCCGGCACCGGATTGCGCTACCTGACCGAACACCTGTTTCCCGCATACGGCACGGACTGGCCATGGGCGACGTTCGGTGTCAACTTGAGTGGCGCGTTCATTCTCGGGGCGTTGCTTGAGGTGCTTGCCCTGGCAGGGCCCGACGACGGGTGGCGCCGCACCATTCGGGTGCTGGTCGGCACAGGTTTTTGCGGCTCGTACACCACCTATAGCTCGTTCGCTCTCGAGACGACGCAACTCGGTCACCATGGCGCGGTCGGGCTGGGAATCGCTTATGCGGCATCGAGCGTGGTGCTCGGGGTTGTGTGTGCATGGGCGGGAATCGTTGTCGCCGGCCAACTCCTGCGCGGGCGAGGAGCGGTGTCGTGACGGTTGCGCTGATCCTGCTGGCCGGCGCGGTGGGTTCGGTGGCACGGTTCGTGGTCGACGGCGCCGTGAAACAGTGGCGTCCGACGACGTTCCCCTGGGCGACGCTCGTCATCAACGTGACCGGTTCGCTGCTGCTCGGTGTTCTCGCCGGACTGGTGATCTACCACGCCGCACCGTCGGACCTGCAGGCGATCCTCGGCACCGGATTCTGTGGCGGCTACACGACGTTCAGCACCGCGTCGGTCGAGACGACGCGGCTCGCGCAACGCCGCGACGGCATGAGGGCATTGGCGAATGCGCTGGCGTCGGTGGTCGCATCGGTGGCCGCCTGCGCGGCCGGACTCGCCCTGGCGTGGGCGCTGTAGAGGAGTCAGACATGGCAGACGACAACACCTTCGGCCAATACGACGACAACGGTCCACTGCGCAGACACCGGCGCGGCCCCACCCCGGCCAAGCGCGCGCAGGCCGCATTGGTGATCGGGTGGAACCGCCAGCCCGACAGCGTTGCCGCCGTTCGATTCGCGGTGATGCTCGCCGACCGGCTCGACGCGCACATCCACCTCGTGCACTTCGTCGACCTCGATGACGAGCCGCTCGACCCGGACGCGCCCGATTGGAGTGAGCAGTTCGCCGCGACCGTCGACGAGAATGCGCTGGAGGCCCGACGGCTGCTCGACGCCGTGCCGGCGTCATGGACCTATCACAGCGGCCATGGATCGGCTGCCGACCTGCTCATCACGGTGGCCGACCGATACTCGGCGCTGATGGTGGTGGTCGGGAACCCGCGTGGCGGGCTGATGTCGCACCTGGATGCGCTGCTGGGACAGTCCGTGGCGCACCGGGTGATCGGACAACGCAAGGTGCCGGTGCTGTTGGTGCCTGCGGGCTGAGAACTTCAGCTCGCCAACGGCTTCGAGGCTCGCACCCAGCCCGGAGAAAGCGAAGTGGCATGCCGGCCCTCTTCCGGCATGCCACTTCTGGTCTGGCTCAGCTCACTTCAGCTCGGCGCTGCTCTTGTTGAGCACACGGCGGGCGATTATCAGCTGCTGGATCTGCTGGGTGCCCTCGAAGATGTCGAGGATCTTGGAGTCGCGGGCCCACTTCTCCACCAGGAGACGTTCCGAGAAGCCCACGGTTCCGGTCAATTCGACTGTCTTGTTGGTGATGTCGGTGCCGGTTCGGCCGGCCTTGGCCTTGGCCATCGACGCCTCGAGCGAGTTCGGCTGCTTGTTGTCGGCCATCCAGCAGGCGCGCATGGTGAGCAGATACGCTGCCTCCCAGTCGGATTCCATGCGGATGAACTCGGCGGCGGCGGCATGCTGGTCGGCGGCGGGGCGGTCGTAGTCGATCTCGATGCCGGCGTCCTCGAGGATGCGCCGCAGCTCTTCCAGAGCGGCACGCGCGACACCCACGGCCATGCCCGCGACCAGCGGACGGGTGTTGTCGAAGGTCTGCATGACCCCGCCGAAGCCCTTCTTGGTGTCGACTTCGGGCGATCCCAGCAGGTTCTCCTTGGGGATGCGGCAGTTCTCGAACCGGATGACCGCGGTGTCGGAGACGCGGATGCCGAGCTTGTGCTCGAGCCGGACGACCTCGACCCCGGGATGCTCACGCGGCACGACGAAACTCTTGATGGCCGCACGGCCCAGGCTCTTGTCCACGGTCGCCCACACGACGATGTGCGTGGCGCGCGACCCCGCGGTGACGAAGATCTTCTCACCGTTGAGGACGTACTCGTCGCCGTCGAGCCGGGCCGTTGTGGTGACGGCCGCGGAGTCGGAGCCGAAGCTCGGTTCGGTGATGGCCATCGCGGCCCACACCTTGCCGAAGCGTTCGAGTTGCTCGTCGGTGGCGACCGCGGCGATCGCCGAGTTGCCCAGCCCCTGGTAGGGGATCGACAGCATGAGGCCGACGTCGCCCCACGAGGTTTCCATCACATTGACGACGGACTGCATGTTGCCGCCGTTGACGACAGTGCCCTCGGGTTTGGGCTTCGCTGTCTTCTCGCGGCTGCGGCCGGCGTCGGCACCGGCACCGGCCTGGCCGGTCTCGGACAGACCGTCGTACAGGCTGGCCAGAGTGTCGAGCTCCACCGGGTAGGCGTGCTCACGCAGGTCGTACTTGCGTGAGATCGGCCGGAAGATCTCGGCGGCGGCCTGATGGGCCTGGTCGATGGTGACGCCCAGCTTCTTGGGCAGTTCCAGATTGATGCTCATTGCGATGCTCCTGAAGTCCGGTGGGTCGTCAGAGGACGACGATGCCTTCGCCGATGCCCGCGCCACGCAGGTCGCGGTACCAGCGCTCGACCGGATGCTCCTTGGTGAAACCGTGGCCACCGAGCAACTGCACGCCGTCGAGGCCGATCTGCAGGCCCTTGTCGATGGTCAGCTTGCGGGCCAGTGCGGCCTCGCGAGCAAACGACAGTCCCTGTTCGGCACGAGCCGCGCCACGCAGGGTGACAAGGCGGATCGAGTCGACCTCGGTCGCGATTGTGGCGACCATGAAGGCCACGGCCTGACGGTTGGAGATCGGCTCGCCGAAGGCCTCACGCTCGTTGACGTAGGGAATCACGTAGTCGAGGACGGCCTTGGCGGTGCCGGCAGCCAGCGCCGACCAGCCCAGACGCGAGAGCCGAACGACGTCGCGGTAGGCAGCAGCAGAGGACTCGCCCTCACCGATGAGAGCCGACGTCGGGACGGCGACATCCTGCAGGAGCAGACGGCCCATGCCTGCGGCACGCACGCCCATACCCGGATCGGCTTCGACGATCAGACCCTTCGAGTCGGATTCGACGATGAACAGCGCGGGCTTGCCCTCGAGTTGGGCGCCGACGATGAACAACTCCGACGACCCGGCTGCCGGGACGAACGACTTCACACCATTGAGGCGGTAACCGCTGGGGACACGAGTTGCCTTGGTGGACAGGTTGAATGCGTCGAACAGTGGCTTCGGCTCGGCGATGACGACCGCGGACTGCGGGACGTCCTCGCCGGCGAAGTCGGGCAGGTAGGTGCGCTGCTGGTCGTCGCTTCCGAAGTTGGTGAGGGTGGTGGCCACGCCGCTCGGTGCGAGCAGCGGGATGGCCAGGCCCATGTCGCCGTACGCCATGGCCTCGGCGACCAGCGCGTTGGTCACGACGCCGCGTTCGGTGGCTGCGCCCTCGAGTTCCTCGGGCACGTTGATCATGGTGATGCCGAGTTCGGCCGATCGATTGAGGATCTCCTCGGGTGCGGTCGCGGCGGCGTCGGCGTCGTAGGCGGCGGGACGCAGGATCTCGGTGGCGAACTCGCGCACCGTCTCCGCGATCATCTGCTGCTCGTCGTCGGGCGTGAGGTTGAAGTAGTCCTTGGGGGTGCTGGTGAGGCGCTTGGCCTTACCGGATCCGCCCTGGGCGGCCTTGAACGCACGGTTGGCGGCACCGAGGGTCTGGAAGCCGGTCTTGGTGGCCTGGTAGGCGATGCGGTTGATCGGCTCGCGGATCTGGTACTTCTCGGCGAACTCCGAGCCGGTGACGGTGGTCAGTACGCGCATGGCGGTGCCGATGAAGTTGCGCGGGTGCTTGGTCTTTCCGACGGCGGAGGTGTCGCGCGGTTCGGTGTGGGTAGTCATGTTCACCAGCTGTTCTCGGGGAGGATCCCGGTTGGCGTGAGGGTTTGATCGCACCGATCTTACTCGGTAGTAAGTACGTACCTTACTACTCGGTAAGAAGCTTGTCACGTTTTTCTTGGATGCCTGTCACACGGTTGATCGATGACGACGGGCACCGGCCTGGCTACGCTGGTCGGGTGACGTCCGAACCACGCGCCGACCAGGGTCTTCAGGATGCCGCGGTGGCCACCGCCGAGCCGGGTCGCGCCTTGTCCAGTGTGAGCCTGGCCGGAGCAGCCACCGTCGCTGGGGTCGGGATCGCCGGGATCGCGGTCGCATGCGCGTGGTCGCCCGCGGGCGCGTCGTCGGGTCCCGAGGTGTGCCCGTTCCGCCGGCTCACCGGACTCCCATGTCCCGGCTGCGGGCTGACCCGCAGCTGGGTGTCGTTGATGCACGGTGACGTGTCGAACGCATTCTCGTTCAATCTGTTCGGCCCGCTGCTGCTGGTGTTGACGGCGGTCGCCGTCGTGATCGCGCTCTGGTCGCTGGTGTTGCGCGATGGTGCGCCACTCGAGCGGACCCGGTCGTGGTTGAGTGTTCGCCTGGTCGTGGGCTTTGTCGCAGTGTGGCTCGGCTACGGGGTGTTCCGTGCCGTCGACACCGCGGCCGGCTGGGGAATCTTCCCGATCATCACGTGACACCACCGGGAGTGCGGAGCACAGTGGTGGCATGCAGATCACTCATTTCGGCCATTCCTGCCTGCTCGTCGAACTCGACGGAACCCGAGTGCTCTTCGACCCGGGCAACTTCTCTCACGGCTTCGAGGGAATCACCGGGCTCGACGCGATCCTGATCACCCACCAGCACCCCGACCACTGCGACGTCGCACGACTGCCCGACCTCGTCGCAGCCAATCCCGACGCCGCCCGCTTCGCCGACCCGCAGACATCGGCTCAGCTCAACGGCGACGACGTCGCGGGCGAATGGACGGCGGCGCATAGTGGTACGAGCGTGCAGTTCGGAAACGTGACAGCGCGCGTCACCGGCGGCCGGCACGCCGTCATCCATCCGGAGATCCCGGTGATCGACAACGTCGCTTACATCCTGGGCACCGATGCCGAACCGGCGAAGTTCATGCACCCCGGTGACTCCTTCTACATCCCCTTCGAGAAGATCGACGTCCTCGCGCTGCCCGCTGCCGCGCCATGGATGAAGCTCAGCGAGTCCGTCGACTACCTTCGGGGGGTTGCGCCGCGCGTCGCGGTGCCGATCCACCAGGCCGTCCAATCCGAGGCCGGCATCGCCGTGCACAACTCTCGATTGCAGGAGATGCGGAACCCGGCCACCGACTTCCGGGTGCTCGACGCGGAGAACGGCGTCGACCTCTGATCCGAAGAGTACTGCCTTCGGCCTCCTGAACTGCGGAAATCTGTACCTGGGAGCCCAGTCAAATGCAGAGTGCACGTGGTCTGGCTGGGGCGTACAGAGATCCGACGCAGTCGGCGGGTGGGTCGCTGATTCGGAGAGTCGGGTGTTGCTCACGCGGGCGGTGCGAAGAACTCCAACGCGATGTTGTCGGGATCGCGGAAGGAGATCCCGGAGCCGTAGTGCGCGTGCTTGACGCCACTGTGGGAGATTCCCTGCGCATCCAGGCGCGCGATCCAACCGTCGAGATCGGCCTGCGAGCAGGCGAACGCGATGTGATCGAGACCGGTGCGACTCTCGTCAAAGCCGTCCGCCGAACCCGGGCGAGTGTGGGTGTGCAGGCCAAAGAGCATGCCGTCGCCCAGTGCGAAGACGGTGTGGTGGAAGTCGCCCGACTCCTCGTCCTCGTCGAGGACCGGGTCGGCGTCGAAGAGTTGGGCGTACCACTTGGTGCTGGCCGAGAGGTCTGAGACGGTGATGGCCACATGGGCGAGGCCGGGAAATGTTGCCATGGTCGGACTCCCTTGTCCGTGGGGGTACTGACCCATCAGACGCTAGGTCCGCCATGACGACGGCGTGTTGACATCGACGCGGGACTGTCCGTCCGGCCAGGCCGATATGGCCAGACGGCGTGGTGGTCAGGCGCCGTGCAATGCCGCCAGCGTTGCGTCGTGCAGCAGGCCATTGGTTGCGACCGCGCTCCCGCCCGCGGGACCGGGTGTGCCGTCGAGTGCGGTGAAACTCCCGCCGGCCTCGCGGACCAGCACGTCGAGGGGCGCGAGATCCCACAGGGACACCTCGGGTTCGGCTGCGATGTCGACCGCACCTTCGGCGACCAGACAGTAGTTGAAGAAGTCGCCGTACCCGCGAACGCGCCACACCTGGTCGGTGAAGGCGATGAACTGATCGCGGATGCCGCGGTCCGCCCAGCCCGACAGGCTGGAGAACGCGAGGCTCGCCGACGCTACGTCATCGACACCCGATACCTGGATGCGACGCGGCTCGTCGTCGCCGAACGCGGCAAAGGCGCCGAGTCCGGTTGCCGCCCACCATCGTCGACGCAGCGCCGGGGCCGAGACAACCCCGACCACGGGCTCGCCGTCGACGAGCAGCGCGATCAGGGTGGCCCACACCGGAACCCCGCGCACAAAGTTCTTGGTGCCGTCGATCGGGTCGATCACCCACTGCCGGCCGGTCAGCTCGCGTTCGCCGCCGAACTCCTCGCCGAGCACCGAGTCGCCCGGGCGCTGCGACGAAATGCGTTCGCGCAGAAGCGTTTCGCACGTGAGGTCGGCGTCGGAGACCGGAGTGAGGTCGGGTTTGGCATCCACGCGGAGGTCGATCGCGCCGAATCGCCGCAACGTGAGCTCGTCGGCCGATGCGGCCAGCGACAGCGCGAGGTCGAGGTCATCGGAGATGCGCGGGGAAGCGGGGGACACCCGGGTAGCTTAGTTCCCCGCCTCGGCGCCGTCGCAAATGTCGGATCGGTACGCTGGCTGCCATGTGGCTCGCGGTGGCGTTCAGTTTCCTGTTGGCGGCACTCGTGGTGGTGATGATCGTGCAATGGCAGCGGGGTCGTAACCCGCGGCCGCTGACGCCAGGCCAGGCCGCGAACTATGTGCAGGGCACCTTCACGATCACCGGCGTCAGCGATCGGCCCGACGAGGGCGACAAAAACGGTGAACGGTTCGCCACGATATCGGGCACCATCGTCGGACCCGAGACCAATCCCACCGAGGTGTACGGCACTCTCGTGCTCGGAACCACCGATCGGTGGCCCGCGATCGGCGACGACATTTCCGTTCTCTACAAGCCGCACAAGGCTGCGACGTCGTGGCGCTTCGGTGATCTGGGGCAGGCGGGTCCGCCGCCGGGCGGTTCCTCCTTCGGCGATTGAACGGCCCGGGAATCCGGTCGGTATCCTGGTAAACCGTGCATCCCGACGTAACCGCAGATCTCGAATCCCTCGACGCCACCTTGACGACGGTCGAGAAAGTCCTCGACCTCGACGAGCTGCGTCGCCGGATCGACGAGCTCGAGATGCAGGCCTCCGACCCCGACCTCTGGAACGACCAGGAGCACGCGCAGAAGGTGACCAGCGAGTTGTCGCATGCGCAGTCGGAGTTCCGGAAGGTCTCTGAACTGCGGCAACGTCTCGACGATCTGCCCGTTCTGTACGAGCTCGCCGACGCCGAGGAGGGCGACGACCGCACCGCCGCGCTGGCTGACGCCGACAACGACCGCACCACCCTGCGCACCGACATCGAGGCGATGGAGGTCAAGACCATGCTGGCCGGCGAGTACGACTCGCGTGACGCGCTGGTCAACATCCGCTCGGGCGCGGGTGGTGTCGACGCCGCCGACTGGGCACAGATGCTGATGCGCATGTACGTGCGCTGGGCCGAACAGCACGGGTACGGGGTCGAGGTCTACGACACCTCCTACGCCGAGGAGGCCGGTCTCAAGAGTGCGACGTTCGCCGTGAAAGCCCCCTACATGTACGGCACGTTGTCGGTGGAGCAGGGCACCCATCGGCTCGTCCGGATCAGCCCGTTCGACAACCAGAGCCGCCGCCAGACGTCGTTCGCCGAGGTCGAGGTGTTGCCGGTGGTCGAGACCACCGACCACATCGACGTCGACGAGAACGACGTGAAGGTCGACGTGTACCGGTCGTCGGGGCCCGGTGGTCAGTCGGTCAACACCACCGACTCGGCGGTGCGGCTCACGCACATCCCGACCGGGATCGTGGTCACCTGCCAGAACGAGAAGAGCCAGTTGCAGAACAAGGCGTCGGCGATGCGGGTGCTGCAGGCCAAGCTGCTCGAACGGAAACGACTGGAAGAGCGCGCCGAGCTCGATGCGCTCAAGGGCGACGGCGGATCGAGTTGGGGCAACCAGATGCGCTCGTACGTGCTGCACCCGTATCAGATGGTGAAGGATCTGCGCACCGGCGTCGAAGACAACAACCCGTCGGCAGTGCTCGACGGTGAGCTGGACAAGTTCATCGAAGCAGGCATCCGATGGCGGATGGCCGATGCAGAGGCCTGAGCTGAACATCGCAATTCTCGGCCCGGAGTCCGAGTCCATCATCGGCCGCTTCTACGTGTGGCTGGTCACCGACGGGCTCGAAATCCTGCTGTGGATTCTCGCTGCGGCAATCGTGATCCGCTTCATACGGTGGAATGCCGACCGCTACGGCGCGCGCGTCGAGGACGAGTTCCAGGACAGTGACCAGATCGTTCGGACCGAGCGCACCAAGCACATGCGTGCGGTCGTTCAGGTAGTCAGCTGGGTGTTCATCGTGATCGTGGCGCTCATCTGCGGTGTGCACATCATGGGCGTCTTCAACATCCCGATCACCGGACTGGTCGGGCCGGGCGCGGTGCTCGGTGCGGCCCTCGGTTTCGGCGCGCAACGCGTGGTCCAGGATCTTCTCGCCGGATTCTTCGTGGTCACCGAGAAGCAATACGGCTACGGCGACGTCGTCAGCCTGATGGTCACGGGCGGGGGATTCGCCGACGGCACCGTCGAGGACGTCACACTGCGCGTGACAAAACTGCGCACCAGCGACGGCGAGATGGTCACGGTTCCGAACGGCCAGATCATCAAGGCAACCAACCTGTCCAAGGATTGGGCACGCGCGGTGGTGGACGTCCCGATCCCGGCCGAGGCCGACATCGGTCGTGTCAACGACATTCTCGAAGAGGTCGGGCAGGAGTTCTTCGACGATCCTCGGATGCACCGCCTCATGCTCGACGCGCCGACTCCGCTCGGGGTCATCGACCTCGAGCTCGAGGCGATCACGGTGCGGATGGTGGCCCGGACCCTCCCGGGCAAGCAGTTCGAGATCGCCCGCGCGCTGCGCATCCTCATCGTGCGGAGATTGGCGGCCGAAGGCATCACCGTCGCGCTCGGCCGCGAAGTGCAAGCCCAGTCCGCGCCCCCGGCCACTCTCCAGCCGAGCGGAGGTGACCGCGGCGATGACTGAGAAAGACCCGGCCAGCGGAACCGATCCCGAAGACAAGGGCAATTCCGGTCCAACCACCACGGGGTCGTTGCGGGCCCAGCGCGCCCAAAGCAGTTCCGGATGGTTTCGCAAGCGCGACTGGGGTCATATCCGCGGGACCCGAGTGCGGACGAGCACCGCAGTGCTGGTGATCGCCTTCATCGCGCTGTTGTGGGTGTACGGGTACACCTCACAGCGTTATGGCGTGGTGGATCAGACGACACAGCAACCGGCTCCTCGCACCACCCAGCAGACCTACGAGACCACGCGTAGTTCGACGCCGAGTTCGTCGTCGGTCACGAGTACATCGGTCAGTGGCACGCAGGAATCGTCGCAGACCCCATACGGGGAGCCCGCGCCCGTGCCGAGCCTCACCACAACCACGACGTCGATCCCCGGAATCCCCTTCCAGATCCCGGTTCCAGGACTGAACGGCACGACTCAGACCACGTCACCGGCCCGCTGAAACGCAGTTGAAACGCCCCGGGCAGCCTGAGCGGAGCTCTCAGGCGTCGTGGTTACACTGGCTTCTCGTGATCACGCTGGAGAACGTCACGATGCAGTACAAGGCCTCCAGTCGGCCGGCTCTCAAGGACTTGAGCCTGGAGGTCGACAAGGGGGAGTTCGCCTTCCTCATCGGGCCGTCGGGTTCGGGCAAGTCGACATTCTTCCGACTGCTGCTCAAGGAGGACAAGCCCACCTCGGGCGAGATCCACCTGGGCGAATTCCACGTGAACCGCCTGCGCGGTCGGATGGTGCCCAAACTGCGCCAATCCATCGGATGCGTCTTCCAGGACTTCCGGTTGCTGCAGCAGAAGACGGTCGCCGAGAACGTCGCCTTCGCCCTCGAGGTGATCGGGCGGCCGCAGTCGACGATCAAGCGCGTGGTGCCCGAGGTCCTGGAGTATGTCGGCCTCGAGGGCAAACACGACCGCATGCCCAACGAACTGTCGGGTGGTGAGATGCAGCGTGTCGCCATCGCGCGCGCCATCGTCAACCGGCCGCTGGTTCTGCTGGCCGATGAGCCGACCGGCAACCTCGACCCCGAGACCAGCGAGGAGATCGTCGACGTCCTCGACCGCGTGAACCGACGCGGGACGACCGTCGTGATGGCCACGCACGACCGCCACATCGTCGACGCGATGCGTCGGCGGGTGCTCGAATTCGACAACGGGCGATTGGTCCGCAACGACCCGCAGGGTGTGTACGGCATCGGCTGACCCAGCCGCGTAGTAGACCGCCGCACAGACACCACCGACCAGAAGGACATCTCAGCGAGCATGCGAGCCAACTTCATCATCAGCGAGGTCTTGAACGGGTTGCGTCGCAACCTCACGATGACCATCGCGATGATCTTGACGACCGCAATCACCCTCGGCATGTTCGGCGGTGGTCTGCTGGTGATCCAGATGGCCGACAAGAGCCAGAAGATCTTCCTCGACCGCGTCGAAATGGAGTTCTACCTCAACGACGCCGTCACCGACCGTGACCCGCTCTGCCAGCAGGCGCCATGCGCGACGCTGCGTACCGACCTCGAGAAGGAATCCGGCGTGAGCGCCGTGACCTACGTCGATCGCGAGGACGCCTACAAGCGGGCCAAGGAGATCTTCAAGAACAACCCCGACCTCGCCGACAACATCCGCGAGGGCACGCTGCAGGCCTCCATGCGAGTGCGCGTCACCGACCCGGACAACTTCAACACGATCGCCGAGAAATATCGGGCCCGCACCGACCTGGGCGTCGAATCGTTCCGCGACGACCGCAAACTCGTCGAACGAATATTCAACGTGCTCGACGGCGCGCGCAACGCTACCTTCGCCATCGCCGCAGTCCTGGCCATCGCGGCGATCCTCCTGATCATCAACACCGTCCAGATCGCCGCGTACACGAGACGGACCGAGGTGTCGATCATGCGTCTGGTCGGCGCGACCCGGTGGTACACGCAGCTGCCGTTCCTGCTCGAGGCGGTGGTCGCGGCGCTGATCGGTGCCCTGCTCGCGATCGGCGGCCTGTTCGCGGCGAAGAGATTCTTCTTCGACAACGCGCTACGAGATCTGTACGGTGTGAGCTTCTTGTCGCGCATCGAGAACACCGACGTTCTCTTCGTCGCCCCGTGGTTGTTGCTGGGGGGAATTGTGTTGGCAAGCGTGACGTCATATGTGACGCTGCGTGTCTACGTTCGCGAGTAAGACCGACCTTCCGCTTCCTGAGGTGCGAAGCGAAGCGAGCCTCGAAGGAGCGGCGACAGAACCACAAGAGAGGAGAGCGACGTGCCCAAGGAAAAGGGCCGCGCGGCGATTGCCACCAATCGCAAGGCGCGACACGACTACTCGATTCTCGATGTGTACGAAGCCGGAATCGCGCTGGTCGGTACCGAGGTGAAGAGCCTGCGTGCCGGCAAGGCCTCGCTGGTGGACGCCTTCGCGACCATCGACGACGGCGAGATCTGGCTGCACGCGCTGCACATCCCGGAGTACACCAACGGGTCGTGGACCAACCACCCTGTGCGTCGCAAGCGCAAACTGCTGCTGCATCGTCGTGAGATCGACACCTTGATCGGCAAGATCCGGGACGGGAACCTGACGCTGGTGCCGTTGTCGATGTACTTCAGCGACGGTCGGGTGAAGGTCGAGCTCGCATTGGCCCGCGGTAAGCAGGCCCACGACAAACGTCAGGACATCGCGAAGCGCACCGCGCAGCGCGAGGTCGAACGGGAAATTGGCCGTCGGGTCAAGGGGATGTGATCGTCCGCCGGCTGGTCGGGGTGATCGGTGCAGCAGTTCTGGCATTGGCCGTCGCAGGCTGTGGCGACGAGCCGGGCCGGCTGGGTGGCGATCCACCGGCGATTTCGGGTCTGCCAACGACGCCGCCGATGGGCTGGAACAGCTGGAACACCTTCGGTTGCGGTGTCACCGAGGCCGACGTCCGCGCCCAGGCCGACGCACTGGTCTCGACCGGTCTGCGCGATGCCGGCTACCGCTATGTGGTGATCGACGACTGTTGGTCGGCAACCGCCCGCGACGCGCAGGGACGCCTGGTCGCCGACCCGGATCGGTTCCCGTCCGGCATGGCCGCCATGGGTACCTATCTGCATGGGCGGGGTCTCAAGTTCGGGGTCTATTCGGGTGCGTCGGAGCAGACCTGCACGCAGCTGCTCGGCAACCGGGCAGGGTCGACGGGGAGTCTCGGCCATGAACAGACCGATGCGCAGACGTTCGCCGGATGGGGCGTGGACTACCTGAAATACGACTGGTGCTCGACCGACGCCGACCACGACAAGCAGGTGACCGCATTCACCGCGATGCGCGACGCGCTGCGCTCGACCAACCGCCCGATCGTCTACAACATCAATCCCAACAGCGGTCTGACCGGGGGAGTCGTGCCGGGAGCCCAGTACGACTGGGGCGGGGTCGCGACCATGACGCGACTGTCGAACAACGTGGTCGGCGCGTGGCAGACCTCGGCAGGACCAGCAGGTCAGCAGGGCATCGTCGACGAGATCGACGCGGCGGTACCGCTGACCGGTCGCGTCGGGCAGGGTGCTTTCCTCGACCCCGACGCACTCGTCGTCGGATCGTCGGGGCTGACGCCGGCTATGGGTCGTACCCAGATGGCCATGTGGTCGATGTTGGCCGCGCCCCTGATCGCGAGCAACGACCTCACCACGATGAGCCCCGATACCCTGAGCACCCTGCGCAACGCTGCGGTGATCGCAGTCGATCAGGACAAGGTGGTCGGCGCAGGCTCACCGGTGAACGACGATCCGGAGATATGGAAGCGGGCGGTCGACGGTGGCGCGGTGGTGTCACTGACGAATCGCCAGAATCATCCGCGGGCGATGTCGGTTCGGCTTTCGACCCTCGGACTGCCTGCGGGTGAACACTTGGTCAATCTGTGGACCGGGCAGCAGGTGCCGGTGCGCGATGGCTGGGTGTCGGTGCTGGTCGCGGCACGCGACACCATGCTCCTGAGCGCTGTTCGAGCACCGGAATGAATTGGCTTGCACACGTTGTTAGACTTAAGTGCTCATCGAAACTCGATGGGTGCTATCTCGGGGCTGATCGGTTTCGACTACGTGCGTCGAGGTAGGGGAAGCGTGTCGGTGCAGGCTGGAGACCACCGTGAGCGTCGCAGCAACCAATTAAGCGCCGATTCCAATCAGCGCGACTACGCCCTCGCTGCCTGATCAGCGACGGCTAGTCTGTCGGCCCGGATTGAGTTCCCGAATCCGGATGCCGGCATCATCTCAGGGGACTCACCGTGTTCGCCGGTCGCGGGCGGACGCGGGACAGCAAACAGCGACTGGGATCGTCATCTCGGCTTGTTCGTGTGACCGAGAGATCCAAGTAGAGACATAGCGGACTGCACACGGAGAAGCCCTACCAACACGACGGAGGACCCGGGTTCAATTCCCGGCAGCTCCACGAAAAAGTCCCTGACCTGAAACACTGGGTCAGGGACTTTTCATGTACACGGCGCAGTTCCATTCCTGACTCGAAGAGTTGGTGACCGACCCCGCTGACCTGCGGAAATGTCGCGGTATCTTACCCGCAAAATCTCGGGGAAGAGTTTCTTCTTCCCCTACTTTTTGTGGCGGATCGCGCCCGACGACATGGGATCGATCCCCACCGCTGGCACCCATGGCAGCCACGTGGTCGGCCGGCCCCTCCGCTCGACGACGACACTCTGTGTCCTGTTGGAGAATCTGTGTGCTGCAGCACACGGTTGAGACTCGGCACAGGGTGTGGTCTGAGGCCACCCATGGCACATCACCCCGGGGCGGCCTCGGCTTCGGTCTGGCCACGTCCCGCGTCGTCCTGCGAGAACTCGAGTTGAGTTGGAGAACGCGAGTGCTGCAGCACTCGCGTTCTCCTATTCGGCTCCGGTTGTCGCGGGTGCCGGCCGCGCGGAGGCTCCGGGCCGCATGGGCGGCCCCGCTCTTCCGGGCTCCACGATCGCCGACGACGTC
>NZ_JBEXMX010000109.1:0-14536 GCF_040610755.1 Gordonia sp. NPDC003585
GGGTTTGGGTCCCGACGCGCTGGCCGCCGGCGACCGGCTGCCGGTCGGCACGGACGCCGGCGAGTGGCCGGAGGTGTCGTCGGCGCCGCGGGACTCCACACACGCAGCGGTGCCAGTACTCATCTGCTCCCCCGGTCCGCGCACCAGCCACGTCGCAGAACCCGCCGCGCTGTTCACGGGGCGCTGGGAAGTGGGAGCGGAGAGTAACCGCGTGGGCGTCCGGCTCGGCCGAATTCAGAACTCCGACGAGCCGTTGATCACACATCGTCCGGACGCCGAGGAACTGCGATCCGAGGGCATCGTGCACGGATCGGTCCAGGTCCCGCCCAACGGGCGGCCGGTCATCTTCCTCGCCGATCACCCGGTGACCGGCGGCTATCCGGTGATCGCGGTCCTCGACGCCGCGTCGATCGATCTCGCGGCGCAGCTGGTCCCTGGTTCGACGATCCGGTTCCGACGACGCTGACCCGGCTCGTTGACACCTGATTGAGACGAACATAAACTTTCGTCTCATGACCGAGCTTCTCAACGACTCCGCGGCCACCTGCCCGATGCACCACATGGACGACGAGGGCTCGATTGGTGCCGACACGATCGCCACCACCGGCGCCAAGAACACCAGCGAGTACCCGCCCTTGGGTCCCGACTCCCTCACCTGGCAGATCTGGGGCACCTGGACCGGCATGTTCCAGGGACTGTGGGCCGGTTCGATGCAGAACATGCACCCCAAGCTCGGCGCCGCCGTCTGGGACCACTCGGACTTTTTCGGCGAACGCTGGCAGCGCCTGATGCGGTCGCTGTATCCCATCAGCGGCGTCGTCTTCGACAGCGTGGCCGGCGCGGAGACCGGGCACGAGGTGCGTGACTACCATCGCGAGATCAAGGGCACGATGCCCGACGGCTCGCGCTACCACGCTCTCGATCCCGACGTCTTCTACTGGGCACATGCAACCTTCTGGTACGGCAACGTCCGCCTCTGCGAGCGGTTCGGTCCGTGGCTCACCGAGGACCAGAAGCGGCAACTGTTCGAGGAGTCCAAGGCCTGGTACGCCCAGTACGGCGTGTCCATGCGCCCGGTCCCGGAAACCTACGAGGACTTCCTCGAGTACTGGGACCACATGTGCCGCAACGTTCTTCGCGACCACGAGTCGGTTCGGGTGGTCCTCGACATCTCCGTGCTCCCGCCGCCGCCGTTCCTGTCGTTCATCCCCGACGGCATCTGGCACAAGTTCATGGTGCCCACCAATCAGCGGTTCTTCACCTGGCTGACCACCGGCTTCTACGACGAGTCGATCCGCGAGATGATGAACCTGCCGTGGACCGAGCGCGACGAGCGACGTTTCCGGCTGCTGGGCAAGGTCGTCAACCTCGTGATGCACCGCCTGACCCCGAAACGCTATCTGCGCCATCCTCGTCCGCGTGACGCCTGGGATCGGGTCAGCGGCCGCGTCGCCAAGGACGCTCCGCTGGTGCAGACACCGGCGCGCAACCTGCCGCCGGAGAACGAACGCGACAATCCGATGCATTACTGCCCGGTCGGCGCCGCCCGGCGAGCCACCTACCCGGGCCATGTCAGCGAAACCCGTTGATGTCGGCCGACGTCGAGCAACGGTCGGCTGATTCGTACACACCGCTCGGACCGGATTCGGCCACGTGGCACTTCTTTGGCGACTGGCGTGGCATGGTGTCGGGACTGTGGTCTGGCTCGATGCAGAACATGCACCCGAAACTCGGTGCGGCCGTGTGGGATCACTCGGATTTCTTCGGCGAACGATGGCAGCGCCTGATGCGCTCCCTGTACCCGATCATGGGCACCGTGTTCGACGGCACCACCGACACCGGTCACGAGGTTCGCGACTATCACCGCACCGTCAAGGGTGTGACGGAGGACGGGTCTCGTTATCACGCGCTCGATCCCGACGTCTTCTATTGGGCACACGCCACGTTTTGGTACGGGGCGGTCCGCAGTGCCGAGATCTTCGGTCCGCGCATCACCGAAGAACAGAAGCGACAGCTGTTCTCCGAATCGCAGACCTGGTATGCGATGTACGGGGTATCGATGCGGCCCTGCCCGGACACCTACGGAGTTCCTCGAGTACTGGGACCACATGTGCCGCAACGTTCTTCGTGACCATGCCGCCGTGCGGACCGTTCTGGACATCTCCACCTTGCCACCGCGGCCGTTCATGTCGTGGGTGCCTGCACCGATGTGGCGGCGCATCTCGGTGGGGCCGCAACGCTTCTTCGGCTGGATCACCACCGGCCTCTACGACGAGCCGGTGCGCGAGATGATGGGCTTGAGTTGGTCGGAGCGCGACCAGCGGTGGTTCGTCCGGTTCGGCAAGCTGGTCGCGTTCGTCATGGCCGCAACGCCGCGTCGCTATCGGCTGCATCCCCGCGCCCGCGACGCCTGGGACCGGGTGAATGGTCGCGTCGCCGCCGACGCCCCGCTGGTCGAATCACCGACGCGGAATCTGCCACCGGAATCCGAACGCGACAATCCCATGCACTACTGCCCCGTGCACGCTGCGCGTCGTGCCACCTATCCGGGGCACGTCAGCTGATCTACTGCTGGCCGAGACCGCGCTGCATCGCGCGCTGGACTCGGGCAGCCTCCCGCTTGGCGTATGGATTCGATTGTCCCGCACGCGAACCCGCCAACTTGGCGCCGATGTGCTCGCCGACGGTGATCGGCGAGTAGCGGCTGCCCGCGCCGACGCAGGACGGCAAGGTGGAGATCGTCGCGTCGATGTTGCCGTCGTGGAAGTAGGCCGCCGAACGTCGACGCTGGATGGTGCCGTCGACGATGGGTGGTTTGACCCGATGCAGCGTCGACATCCAGCGTTCGTTGGTCCAGCGCGCCATCAGGTCGCCGAGATTGATCAGCAGCGCTCCCTCGGTGGGTGTGACGTCCTGCCACTGTCCGTTAGGGTCGAGCACCTGCAGGCCGCGGACCTGATCGGCCCACAGCACGGTGACGATGCCGTAGTCCGTGTGCTCGCCCATCCCGGTCAGTTCACCATCCAGCGTTACCTCACCCGGCTCGAGCGCGTAGTTGTTCATGCGCAGGACATCGAGCGAATGGTCGGTGTAGCCGTCGAAGAAGTCCGGCGGGAGGTCGAGGGCGTCGGCGAAGATCCGCGTCAGGGTGTGCGCCACGCGTCGGGCCTCGGAGAAATAGGTCGACACCGCGGCCTGGAAGTGGTCGACCTGCGGCCAGGTGTTGTCGGCGTACTGATCGGCGGGGAGTTCCAGCTCGGGATACTCGCCCGCCTCGACGCCGACATTGAACGCCTCGAAGAAATCGTTCATCCCGGCCGCCGACTCGAGGCCGAGACTCAGCGACAGCGACTCCGATTTCGGCGGCGCATACCCGCGGTTGATCTCCGGCGCAGTGCGATAGGCCTTCTTGGCCTCGAGCGGCAGGGCGAAGAAGTCGTCCATCACCGCGGTGAACTCGTCGATCACCGCGGACGGGATCTCGTGACCGACGATCTGGATGAAGCCAACGGAACTGGCTGCGTCGTCGATCTGGGCGGCCACCACCGCACGGTCGGCCGGAGTCCCGTTGGCGGTGTACGCGCTGATGTCGACGATGGGCACACGAAAACCGGTGGTGGCGGCGGTCATGGCATCCATGGTGACATCGAATCGGCAAACGCGCTGATCAGGCCGTGGGCGGTGTGGCGTCGCGTCCCTTCGGCTGCCCGACGCGGTAGCGCACGAAGGCCGGAATCAGCAGCGCCGCAACGATGGTCAGCACCACCACGCCAATGCCGCCGAACGTTGTCGTCACCGCGACGCCGAAGGACGCGGCCGCCGCACCATGTAACACGTCCGCGATCCGCGGTCCACCCGCGACAACCACGATGAAGACGCCCTGCAGACGACCCCGCACCTCGTCGGTGGCGGCGGCGAGCAGGATCGACTGGCGGAACGCGGCCGACGCCATGTCGGCGGCACCGCCGATCATCAGCAGGACAAGCGTGATCGGAAGCATCGGGATGGCCGTCCCTCCGGCGAGGCCGACGGCGATGCCCGTCCCGGTGATCGCCAGACCCCAGATGATGATGCAGACGATCACCGCGAGCCCCTGCCGCTTGACCCGTGTGACCCAGCCGGAGAAGATTCCGCCGACCACCGCGCCCGCCGATATGGCAGTGAACAGCAGCGCAAACGCCCAGCCGCCCTCCGTTGGACCACCGAAATTCTCGTGCGCCATCTGCGGGAACAAGGCCCGCGGCATGCCGAAGATCATCGCGATGAGATCCACCAGGAACGACGCGAGCAGGATCTTGTGGCCGCCCAGGTAGCGCAGCCCATCGATCACCGACCGCAGGCCGGGCACCTTGGGCGCGTCGTCGCTCTCGGGTCGCAACGACGGCAGCCGGATGACGGCCCACAGCGTCGGGATCAGGAAGATCGTGTCGAGGAAGTAGAGCAGCGAATAGCCGAGCACAGGGATCATGGCTCCGCCGACCAGCGGCCCGGCGATCGCGCCCGCCTGCATCACCGTCATGTTGAGCGACAGCGCCGCCGGGAGCTCACGATCGTCGAGCAGCCGCGGGAGCACGGCCGTCCGCGTCGGCTGGTTGATGGCGAAGAATGCCTGCTGAATTGCGAAGAGCACCAGGATGATCCAGACATTCCGGACACCCATGGCCGACTGTGCCCAGAAGAGAGCACTACAGACGATCAGGCCGGACGTGGTGATGACGAGCAGCGTCCGACGGTCGAAGACGTCGGCGAGCGCGCCTCCCCACAACCCGAAGACAACCAACGGCACCAGACCGAACACGCCCGTCAGGCCGACGTAGGCCGAACTCCCCGTCATGACGTAGATCTGTGCGGGCACCGCGACGATGGTCAGCTGTGCCCCGATGACCGTGATGATGTTGGCCGTCCACAACCGCCGGAAGTACGGATTCTGCAGCGGGGTGGTGTCGGCGAGAAGACGTCGCACCAGAGAAGCTTAGGCGAGGTAACGGTTGGAAAGCTGTACTCCCCAGTCCGACGAACTGCACTGTGCACTCGGCCGGGCCGGCTCGTACAGATTCCCGCAGGTCAATGGACGGTCACCGGACCCAACGAGTCAGGGCTGAAGCCGGGCCGCATGCCAGCCGTCGTCGGAGTGCGTGAGTCGTACCCGGTTGTGCAGGCGATTCGCCCGGCCCTGCCAGAACTCGACGACGGTCGGAATCAGCCGGAACCCACCCCAGGTGGGTGGCACCGGAACGTCTGCGTCGCCGTCGAACCCACCGAACTGCTCGGCCACGGCAGCGGCCTTCGCCTCGAGGTCGGGGCGGGTGCCGATGGGCCGGGACTGGTCGGAGGCCAGGGCCGACAGTTGCGAGCCGCGCGGCCGGTTGAACCAGTAGGCCTCGGTTTCCTCCATGCTCACGTGCTCGACGGGTCCACGGAAATGCACCTGACGCTCGAGGGCGATCCACGGAAACGTCACCGACGCGAACGGATGGGCGGCGAGGTCACGGCCCTTGTCGGAGTCGTAGCCGGTGAAGAAGACGATGCCACTCGCGTCGACCCCCTTGCACAGGACGGTGCGGGTGGCGGGATGACCCTCGGCGTCGGTGGTGCCCAGCACCATGGCATTCGGTTCGGCGATGCGCGCGTCGACTGCTTCGCGCAGCCACACCGTGAACAGCTCGAGCCAGGGCGGATCACCACGTAGCCAACTCGGGTCCAGATTCTCGCGGATGCCGTCGGCACCGGCGGCGCGGTCCCCTTCGCCGATATTCGGCGGAATACCGCCGCCATACCCGACGCGCATGTTCGGAAGGTCTATCGGTTGGTCCGCCACCCTTGGAAAGGCTACTCCCCGGTATGCCGACGGGGGCGGACTGTCCTACAGTTCAGTTAGTTCGTATCAACTCAGCACACGATGGCGTGTCGACGAGGGGTAGATCAGCATGTCCAACACGGTTCCCGACGACTTCGTCCCCGGTCTGGAAGGCGTGGTGGCGTTCACCACCGACATCGCCGAACCCGACAAGGATGGCGGCAATCTCCGCTACCGCGGCGTCGACATCGAAGACCTCGTCGAGAACAAGGTCACCTTCGCCGACGTGTGGGCGCTGCTCGTCGACGGGAAGTTCGGGGACGGATTGCCGCCCGCCGAACCGTTCCCGCTGCCCATCCACACCGGCGACGTGCGCGTAGACGTACAAGCCGCACTGGCGATGCTCGCCCCGATCTGGGGTTACGAACCACTTCTCGACATCGACGACGCCACCGCGCGCGAGAATCTCGCCCGGGCGTCGGTGATGGCGCTGTCGTACGTCGCGCAGTCGGCGCGCGGCATCCATCAGCCAGCGGTACCGCAACACGTCATCGACGAATGCGACACCGTCACCGCGCGATTCATGACCCGATGGAAGGGCGACCCGGACCCGCGTCACATCGCGGCGATCGACGCCTACTGGGTGAGCGCCGCCGAACACGGACTCAACGCGTCGACATTCACCGCGCGGGTGATCGCGTCGACCGGCGCCGACGTCGCGGCATCGTTGTCGGGCGCGATCGGCGCGATGTCGGGACCGCTGCACGGTGGGGCTCCGGCGCGAGTACTACCGATGATCGAGGAGGTCGAGGAGACCGGCGACGCGCGCGCATTGGTCAAGGGCATCCTCGACCGCAAGGAGAAGCTGATGGGCTTCGGCCACCGGGTATACCGGGCCGAGGACCCGCGTGCACGCGTATTGCGTCGCACCGCAAAGGATCTCGGCGTTCCACGCTACGAGGTGGCGGCCGCGTTGGAGCAGGCCGCCCTCACCGAATTGCGTGAGCGTCGTCCCGACCGCGCGATCGAGACCAACGTCGAGTTCTGGGCCGCGGTGATCCTGGACTTCGCCGAGGTCCCCACGCACATGATGCCCGCCATGTTCACGTGTGGCCGCACCGCCGGCTGGTGTGCGCACATCCTCGAGCAGAAGCGTCTCGGCAAGCTGGTACGACCCGCCGCGATCTACACCGGCCCCGCACCGCGACGCCCGGAGGACGTCGAAGGCTGGGGCGATGTGGTGAAACCCGGTCTCTGACAACCTGAATTCGGATTCGTAGCAATAGTGAGCTCGAGACGCGCACTGATGCTACCGATTCGAAGTCACGGTCAGCCGACGTCGCGACGGCGGAAGGCAGCCCATCCCGCGACCGTCACCACTGCGGCGACACACAGCATCACGACGATCGGGGTCCACTGCATCCGCGCGACCGGGACCTGCGGTGTGTGCGTGAACGGCGAGAGGTCTTCGGCCCACTGCGGGAGACCGAACATCCCCGACAACGGACCCAAGAACAGTGCGGCGATCACCAGAATCCACCCGGCCGGCACGAGTGACGATCGAAAACCGTACAGCGCCAGAGCAACAGAGGCCATGACGAGCGATGCCGGAATCTGGGCCGCGCCGGCGCGCAGGGCATCGGAGCCGGCCGACGACCAATTGCCGCCCGCGATCGCATTCCCGACCGTCATCGCCGCGACCGCCAACAGCAGGATCACCACCACACCGCCCGCCGCGATCGTGACATAGGCGAGGTGCTGGCGGGTGCGCGACGTCGGACTGGACAGGATCAGCTCGGTTCTCGACGACTCCTCTTCCGCACGCATACGGGTGGCAACATTCACCGCCCACGCACTCGCGGCGACCGCGAAGAACCCCATCATCGTCATCCCGAACAGTGTGCTCAGGTCTGCGCCGAGCTCGGAGGATCGCACGACATCCTCGAAAGGTGAATTGCCCGACGCCAATTGCTCGACGGAGGGCTGCATGAACCCGACGATGAGCCCGTATGCCGCCACCCCACCAGCCCATGACGCGAGCAACGGCACCGTCAGCCACCCGTGGATCGACAGCACCGACCGCAGTCGGTCCGACGACGCCGGCCCTGGCCGCGGGGCGATGAGTCCAGCGCCGATATCGCGCCGCATCACCACGCCGCACGCCAACGCCAGGCCGAAGACGAACACCGCCATCGACGCGAGCGCGAACCACAGGTTGTTGGCGCCGAACGGGTCGATCAACTGCGCCCAGCCCAGCGGAGTGACCCACCGCAGCCAATCCCAGCCGTCGATCGCGTCCGCGACCCCGCGCAAGAGATAGCCCACCAACACCACCGACGCGGCCGCCAAGTTCGCGATGTGCGAGGTCTTCGCCACCTGCGCCGTGACGAGCGCAGCCCCGGCCGCAGCCAGACCCGTCGTCGCATACTGGGCAAACACCGCGACCACATCCATCGGGCCCGCACCGAGCGGAAACAGCATGAGCGACATACCCAATGCCACGACCACCGAGAACAGCAGAGCGGTGACGGCCGCCGCGACCACGGGCGCCAGCGGCCCGGTGACCGACGCCCGCAACAGTTCGGTTCGCCCGAGTTCCTCCTCCTTGCGGGTCTGGCGAACCACCAGAAGCACCACACAGACACCGAGCGCGGCGATCATGAACAGGCCGGCCCGCCACACGGTCATCGACGCGGTGGAATCGATGTGGTCCAGCGGTCCGAGCAGGAACCGGAACGCGGCATTGCCGCCGAGACCCGCTTGCGCTCCGAGCCTTTCCTGGGTCGTCGAATACCCACTGGCGATCGATGCTGCCGTCGACACGTTCAGCGCCACGAACACCACGAACGTGATCAGCATCGTCCAGCGCTCGCGACGCAGCATGAGCCGCAGCAGTTTCCCCGTGTTGGCGAACGCGTCCCGGGAGATCAACAATTCGGCAGGTGCAGTCATCACGCCTCCGAATATGCTTGCAGGAAAAGCTCTTCCAGACTGGGCGGTTCGACCGCGAGCGCTGTCACACCTTGATTGGCCAGCGCACGCGTGACCTCGGCAAGACCGGATTCGTCGACGGTGAACGTCGCCTGGTGGCCGTCGATGACCAGATCGTGGACGGCGGCAAGACGTTCGAGGCCCGCCGGATCGTCGCGGAGGGTGACCGTGACGCGCGACCGCCGAAGATGCCGCAGCTCGGTCAGCGTGCCCGACCGCACCGTCTTGCCGGCCCGGATGATGGTCACCGTTTCGCACAGTTCCTCGACCTCGGCGAGGATGTGGCTCGACATCAGAACCGCGGATCCCGTTGCGGCCCTCTCCCGTACACACTGCGTGAACTCACGTGTCATCAGCGGGTCGAGTCCGGAGGTCGGTTCGTCGAGGATCAGCAGTTCACTGTCCGAACACAGCGCGGCGACGAGCGCGACCTTCTGCCGGTTACCCTTCGACAACGTCGACGCCTTCTTGGTGGGGTCGAGTTCGAATCGTTCGATGAGTTCGGCTTTGCGAGTGGCAGATTGGGAGCGAACCTCGCGCAAGGAGAGCAGAAGATCGATACATTCGCCGCCGGTGAGTTGCGGCCACAGATTGACATCGCCCGGCACATAGGCGAGGCGCCGATGGATCGCCACCGCATCGGTCAGCGGATGCCGTCCGAATACCTTTGCGGTACCGCCGTCGTGGCGGTACATGCCCAGCAGAATCCGGATCGTCGTCGACTTCCCCGAACCGTTGGGGCCGAGGAATCCCGCGACCTCCCCGGGTTCGACGGTGAGATCCAGGCCGTCGAGAGCGTGAAATCTCCCGAACCGCTTGCGAAGTCCCGCAACCTCGATCACCGGAGTGTTCATTGACCTTCGTCCTCTCGGTTGGCGCCGGTCCGGTGCGCGAGCACCGCATCGAGCAAACTCTCGTCGGCCATCACGCCGTGGACCGCCAGTTCGGTGGCGGGGACCACCACCCGATCGACGTAGGACCGCAGGATGGCTCCGGCATCCGACCAGTCGTCGGGCGGATACATCACGACGTCGACGAGGAGCGCCCCCATCGACTGCGCGAGCAGGTAGCGGGCGCGGGCGGCCTCGTCGATCGCGGGTTTGACGGTGCCCGCGGCCACGCCCGCCCGTAAGGTCGCCTCGCCGTCGGTGGCGAGGTGGTCGAGAAGCTCGCGCGCCATCGCACCACCGGACTGGAGGCTCCGCACGATGTAGATGATGCGCGGGCCACTGTCTTCGACGGTGTCCATCTGGGCCAACAACGCCCCGAACGGCGATGCACCTGCGTCCTTCTCGAGGCTCCGCCGGTTGTCGTCGCGGGTGCGGGTCAGGACATACGAGTCGCACTCGGCGCGGAGATTGTCCTTGCTGCCGAAGTGGTGGATCACCAGCCCCGGACTGACCGACGCGGCGTCGGCGATCGTGCGCACCGTCGCGTCGAAGCCGTCACGGGCAAACACCTCGATCGCCGCGTCACGTATCCGTGCACGCGTCGTTCGGTCGTCGGCCGTGGTTGAACGCACGTTTAATACGTTAAACGCGCGTTCAGTCCCGGTCAAGGGTGAGATGTCGGCCAACGTCATCCCGGCGCATGACGATCCGGGCGACCGTGCCCGAGACCGCCTAAACTCGCAGGCAGCAGACAGGGAGCGCCATGCGGTCGATCACGACGATCTTCACCGACGAGGGACCGGAACTGTCTGCGGACGAACAATCGGCGGCAGTGGGCGAAGCCCGGCGGCTCGCACTCGCGTCGTTGGGGACGTTCCGGACCGTTCACATCCAGTACCGCAGCTATCGCCGCAGCGCAGGCCACCGATTCATGGCCTTCCCCGAGTGGCGTGCCCACTACCGCCAGGCCCAACGCGGCTTCATGGCGAACGCCCCCAAGGACCCGACCCACGGGATACCACCGGGCGGCTTCGGATACTGACGAGTCGCGTCGGCTGTCGACATCGGCGATACGTCGTCGAACAGGCCCGCCTGGGGTGTACCCGCTGCCGATCGCGGTGTGACGGTGACCGGCCCCGTCGGCCTGCGCATCCTGGGAAGGTCGAGGTTGTTCCGGTACGAGATCCGGTGCTGGCGCGACGGCCCGATCCCCGACCTCGCGTACGCGATCGCAAGCCACTCCGTCCCCGACGACGAGACCGTTGCACGGAGCGTCGTCGAACTCACCGCGTCGGTTCCTGCGCACGTCTGGGGCCGACGTGCACCCGGGACGTCGGAGATGTGGAACTCGAACGCTGTCCTGGCCTGGCTGTTGACGGCGAGCGGCGTCGACACCGAGGACGCGGGATTGCCCGACGGTTGCCGCGCGCCCGGTTGGCGGGCCGGGATCGACGCGGCGACCAGGGCCGCACCATAGTGGTCGCGGTCACAACCCTAGAATTGCGAGCATGAGCGATACCGCCACCGCACCCATCACCCTGCCCGCCGATCTGTTGCCTGCCGACGGTCGCTTCGGTTGCGGGCCGTCGAAGGTGCGTCCCGAACAGCTGCAGTCGCTGGTCGACACCGGTGCATCGGTGTTCGGCACCAGCCATCGTCAGGCGCCGGTGAAGAACGTCGTCGGCTCCATTCGCGCCGGTCTCGCCGACCTGTTCTCGCTGCCCGACGGCTACGAGGTGGTGCTGTCCAACGGCGGCACCACCGCGTTCTGGGATGCCGCGGCGTTCGGCCTGATCAAGCGTCGGTCGCTGCACCTCACCTACGGCGAGTTCTCATCGAAGTTCGCGACGGTCGCCAAGAAGGCACCGTTCCTCGATTCGCCTGCGGTCATCTCCACCGAGCCCGGCACCGCCCCCGATCCGGCCGCGCTGACCGCCGATGACTTCGGCGGCGTCGACCTGATCGGCTGGGCACACAACGAGACGTCGACCGGCGTGGCCGTGCCGGTGGTCCGCCCCGCCGAGTCCGACGACGCGCTCATCGCGATCGACGCGACCTCGGGTGCGGGCGGTCTTCCGGTGAACATCGCCGACGCCGACGTCTACTACTTCGCGCCGCAGAAGTGCTTCGCCTCCGACGGCGGACTCTGGGTTGCACTGATGAGCCCGGCCGCCCTCGAGCGGGTCGCACGCATCGCGGAGACCGACCGCTGGTGCCCGGAGTTCCTGTCGCTGCCGACCGCGGTCGACAACAGCAGCAAGAACCAGACCTACAACACGCCTGCCGTCGGATCGCTGCTGCTGTTCGCGAATCAGATCGAGTGGATGAACGGCAACGGCGGACTCGACTGGTGTGTGTCGCGCACCGCTGACTCCTCTTCGCGGCTCTACGACTGGGCGCAGGCGAGCGAGTTCGCGACACCGTTCGTCGCGGAGCCGTCGAATCGCAGCCAGGTGGTCGGCACCATCGACTTCGACGACGAGGTGGACGCCGCGGCCGTCGCGAAGACGTTGCGCGCCAACGGGGTTGTCGACACCGAGCCGTACCGCAAGCTCGGCCGCAACCAGCTGCGCATCGGCATGTTCCCGGCCATCGATCCCGAGGACGTCACCAAACTGACCCAGTGCATCGACTACATCGTCGAGCGTCTCTGACCGACGCCGCCCCGTGTGAGCGGGGTTGACTTCGCGCGTACCGTGGACACCAATGACCACATCGATCACGCGTGTATCTATGGCCACAGTAGTTCTGAACTGCGGTTTTGCCGCGTGTCAACCGTGGATTCATCAGAGCAACGGTTAGTGTGGCGATGGAATTGCAGCACTCAGCGGAGGAGGAGCAGATGCGTGAGCTCCGGGTCGTCGGGGTAGAAACCGATGGCGCGCATGTGATCTGCCAGGATCCTGAGTCCGGTGAGAAGTTCCGCGTCGCCTCCGACGAACGTCTGCGAGCCGCGGCCCGCGGCGACATCTCACGATTGGGACAGATCGAGATCGAGATGGAAAGTGCACTGAGACCCCGCGAAATCCAAGCACGCATCCGGGCGGGAGCCACGGTCGCCGAAGTCGCGGCCATCGCCGGGGCGCCGGTCGACAAGATCGAACGCTTCGCCCATCCGGTGCTCCTGGAGCGCACCCGCGCCGCCGAACTGGCCGGCCACGCTCACCCGATCAGACACGACGGCCCGTCACTGTCGACCCTCGACGAGTCCGTCACCGAAGCGCTCATGGCCTACGGCCAGAATCCGCAGGACGCAGCCTGGGACGCGTGGAAGGGCGAGGACGGATACTGGGTCGTCCAGGTGACCTGGCAGGTCGGACGCTCGGACAACGCTGCGCACTGGCGCTTCCAACCGGGCTCCCACGGCGGCACCGTCGACCCTCTCGACGACCTCGCCGACGAGCTCAGCCACCCGGAATGGATTGCCCCGCGACGTCGCCTGACTCCGGTTGCGACCCCCGAGCTGACCCCGCCGGTCGACGTCGCCGCCGATGGACATGAGGCGGTCACGGTCGACGCCAACTCCGTGATCGGCGCCCAACGCGCCCGACTCGAACGTCGGCTCCCCGACTCCGACGCACACGGCACGGTCCCCTTCGATTTCGACGCGATCGATGACGAGTCGCATCAGGTTCCGCCGTCGAACCAATCCGACGATCATTCGGCGACCGTGCATTCGACCACAGACTTCACGGTCGCGGACCCCGATCCCCGCGTCGGGCCCGGGGACGTTTCCGAGCCCGACGCGGCCCCCAGCGACCCGACGCCCGCGCAGGATTCCTCCACCGAGGAGTCTGCTGTCGACCCCATCCCGGCAGGTGCCGACAGCGGCCCGGCCGATCACAAGCAGCGTCGACGCAAATCGCGTAAACCCGCGGTGCCTGCGTGGGAGGACGTACTGCTCGGCGTGCGCAGCAACGGGAGCAGCTGACCGGTGGCCGCGCGCGCCGTCACGCTCTGGTTCATCGACACCGACCAACCCGTCGATGCGCTCAGGGCCCACGTCGAGCAGGGCCTTCCCAACGACGTCGGACACGCGCAGGAGCTTGCGACCCAGATCTTCGGCGACAGCGTCCTCGTGCCTGCCATCGACACCGACCTGGTCACTGCTGCCGGCGCGCAGGACTCCCACGTCTACGCCGGCTGCTACGGACCGTTGGCCGTGGTGTCGTGTTCCCTGTTCGCGACGCGACGACCGTCCACCCTCACCCGCACGATCGCCACGATCCGCCCGAGCGCGGTGTCGACCTTGCTGTGGACCAACCCCGACGACTCCCTCGGCGTGTTCGCCCGATGGGAATCGGGGAGCCTGCGCCGCTCGTTCGCCGCCGACCCGGTCAACATCGACGAGGACGAGGGACTGCCGTTCACCTTCGAGGGCCCGTTCTGGGGTGGTGAGGTTCCGCTGCGCTACGCCGAAGGTGTGCCCGCCGAACCGATGGCGCTGCCCTTCCATCCCTCGCAGTTCGCCGAGGAATCCAATCGGGCGTGGCTCGGATTCCGGTTCACCCCGCCCGTCGTCGAACCAGATCTCGATCCGCGTCGAATCCCGGTGACCGGCTTCGTGATCCACCCATCCGACTATGAGCCGACGGAAACCGATCTGTCGGCCTATCGCGATCAGAACGGTCCGAGCACACCCGTGACCGAGGAAGCCGAACCGGCACCGAAACGCGGACGGATCGCACGGTACTTCGGCTTCGGCGGCTGACTCGAAGAGTTGGTGACCGACCCCGCTGACCTGCGGAAATGTCGTGGTATCCTACCCGCAAAATCTCGGGGAAGAGTTTCTTCTTCCCCTACTTTTTGTGGCGGATCGCGCCCGACGACATGGGATCGATCCCCACCGCTGGCACCC
>NZ_JBEXMX010000110.1:0-14279 GCF_040610755.1 Gordonia sp. NPDC003585
CGTGGCGTCGCGCCGATGCCGGTGGTCGAGGCGCTCGTCGCGGCCGCCGAAACGGTGGTACCTGCCGAGGGCCCGCTGCTCGGCGCCAACGCGGAGGAAGCGGCGCTGCTCTACCGGTGGATCACCGAACCGGACGCGCGGATCGTGTCCTGCACCGAATCCCTTGCGCTGCCGTCTCGCTCGGCTGTGCGGTGGCTGTCCTGGTCCGCGACGGCCCAGCGCGCCCGCGACACGACCACACGGAGTGCGTCCACGGCAGCCCTGCGCGCAAGCTGATCAGGAACTCGGCAAGTCGTTGACGGTGCCCCGACATGCTCGCGAGATGTTCTACTGTGACACCCATGATCACCGCCATCGTGCTCATCTCGGCCGACGTTCATCAGATCCCGGAGACCGCGCAGGCGGTCGCCGACATCCCCGGTGTCGCCGAGGTCTACTCGTGCGCGGGCGACGTCGATCTCATCGCCAAGATCCGGGTGCGCGACCACGAGCAGATCGCCGAGGTCGTCACCGGCCGGATCAACCGGCTGCCGGGTGTGTTGCACAGCGCGACCCACATCGCGTTCCGCAGCTACTCCCGATCCGACACCGAGGGCGGCTTCTCCATCGGCGAGGAGTGAGCCTGCCTGCGCGCGATCAGCCGGCGGCCAGTTCGCTCGAGAGCTGGGCCCATCGCTGCAGAAGTTCTTGTGCCGCACCCGAATCGATGGCCTCGGCGGCACGCGCACGCGCTGCCCGGAACGCTTCGGTCAGCCCGTCCTGAGTCAGCGGAGCACTCTGCTCGAAGGCCACGATCGCGCCGGCCGCATTGAGCAACACGGCATCGCGCACGGCACCCTGGGTCCCGGCGAAGAGGTCTCGGGCGATCGCCGCGTTGACCGTCGCGTCGCCACCTTGCAGCGCAGACAATTCGACGCGTTCGATGCCGAGATCGAGTGGGTCGATCGACAGCTGAGTGACCTGGCCGTCGGCGACCTGCCAGACCGTCGAGGTCGTCGTGGTCGTCAGTTCGTCCAGTCCGTCGTCACCGCGTACCACCAGGGCCGCAGCTCCCCGGTCGGCGAACGCCCGGGCGAGCACCGGCGCCAGGTCCGCGAACGCGCACCCGATCAATCCGCGCGCGGGCCGCGCCGGGTTGGTCAGCGGACCGAGAACGTTGAACACGGTCGGGATACCGATCTCCTTGCGCGGCGGACCGGTGAACCGGAACGCCGGGTGGAACACCGGGGCAAAGCAGAATCCGATACCCAGTTCGTCCACGCAGCGGGCTACTCCGCTCGCGTCCAGCGAGATGGCGACGCCGAGTGCCTCCAGGACGTCCGCGCCACCACTCTTCGACGACGCCGCGCGGTTGCCGTGTTTGACCACCGGGACACCCGCGGCAGCGATCACGATCGACGTCATCGTGGAGATGTTGACGGTGTGCGACCGGTCACCACCGGTTCCGACGACGTCGACCGCGGGGCGCGACACCTCGACCAGGGTCGCGTGCGACAACATCGCATTCGCCAGGCCGATGAGCTCGTCGGGCGCGGCGCCCTTCATCTTGACGCCGACACCGAAGGCCGCGATCTGTGCGCCGGTGGCGCTGTCGGTCATGATCTCGTTCATCGCCCAGGCGGCTTCCTGCGCGGACAGGTCATGTCGATCGGTGACCTTGCCGAGGATCTGTGGCCACGTGTACGCGGATGCGGGCGGAGTCTGGGCGCTGCTCACGGGGTTACAGCCTAGGCCATCTCGAACCACCCGATTCCCGGCGATGTCAGGTGGGCGGGCGCTGCAGGACATGCCAGCACAGTGCGACGCCACCATGCCGCGACCCGAGGCTGGCCATCCTCGACCGCTCCTGCGACAGATGCATGGCGTCGAGTTGCTGAACTCTGGCCAACACCACCAGGGCATGGCCATCATCTCCGCTGATCGACCCACCCCCTTGCTCTACGCGGACATACCCATCGAGCGCAGCGATCGACACCGCTTCCGCACTCCGATGCACCGGTAGACGGAGAATGTGTCGCAGGACCACCTCGTCGTCGGGCCGCCACGACGACTCGGCGAGCGCCGTGGAACTCGCGACGGCGTCGTCGTCGGAACCTGCGACGACGACGAGGTCCGCGTCGTCGACCGACAGCGGCGTAACCGGGCCGGCCCCACCGAAACGACTCCGCAGCCGGGCCCACCGGCCGGGCTGCACCACGCGGCCGTTGAGATCCCGCGAACCCGGCGTGACACCGTCTTGATGATTCCGCTTCATTGCGTTCCAGCCAACCACATCGACGGTGCGCGACTGCCGTCGGCGGGACACGCCGGGCCTCCCCGATCATGGCCCCCACCTGCGCGGAGAGAAATAGTTCCGACCAATTTCCGACCCAAGTGGTCACCGCTTACTACGAACCGTCATACTTCATCTGTGACAAGCGCTGTAGGAACCTCAGGAACAGCCATCACCTCGCGCGTGCACTCGCTGAACCGGCCCAATATGGTCAGCGTCGGCACCATCGTGTGGTTGTCCAGCGAGCTCATGTTCTTCGCCGGTCTGTTCGCGATGTACTTCGTGGCCCGGGCGAACTCACCTGCCGACATCGGCTGGCCGGCCGAGCCGACCGAGCTGAATCTCGCGTTGGCGATCCCGGTCACCACGGTGCTGATCCTGTCGTCGGTGACCTGCCAGATGGGTGTGTTCGCGGCCGAGCGTGGCGACGTCTTCGGACTGCGGCGCTGGTACGTACTGACCTTCCTGATGGGCTCGTTCTTCGTTGCCGGTCAGGGCTACGAGTACTACCACCTGGTGCACGAGGGCACGACCCTCTCGTCGAGCGCCTACGGTTCGGTCTTCTACATGGCCACCGGATTCCACGGCCTGCACGTCATCGGTGGTCTCGTCGCCTTCATCTTCCTGCTGATCCGCACCAAACTGTCGAAGTTCACCCCGGCACAGGCGACAGCCGCGATCGTCGTCTCGTACTACTGGCACTTCGTCGACATCGTCTGGATCGGCCTCTTCGTCACGATCTACTTCGTCCGATGACATCGGCCGCAGCGCACCAGCCCGCGCTCTCGCGGCCCGGATAACGCTTCAGCCCCCGCGGGACCACCCGCACGCACAACAACACAGTCCGTCCGCTTAGTAGAGAGTCACAGATGAGTTCATCTCCACCGCGATCGTCGGATAGCGACGCCGGTCCAGAGGTCACCGCCTCAGTGGCAAACAAGGCCACGGCCCGCAAGGCGCGCGCTCGCCGCAAGCTGCGTCGGCGTGCCAGTGGGGCATTGCTGCTGCTCGCGGGCTTGATGCTGGCCGGTGTGCTCGCCTCCGTGCTGTCGCCGAACGCACAGGTCGCGACCGCCGACCCGAGCGATCTCGCCGTCATCCAGGATGGCCGCAAGCTCTACGAGACCTCCTGCATCACCTGCCACGGCGCCAACCTGCAGGGCGTGCCCGACCGCGGTCCGTCACTGCTCGGCGTCGGCGATGCTGCGGTGTACTTCCAGGTGTCCACCGGTCGTATGCCCGCAGCTCGCGGTGAAGCACAGGCATTGCGCAAGCCACCGAAGTTCACCACCGCGCAGATCGACCAGCTCGGCGCCTACATCCAGTCCGAAGGTGGCGGCCCGACTCGCGCCCCCGAGGACGGCGAAGCGCTTCGTGGCGAGCGCCTCGGCCGCGGCAGCGAGCTCTTCCGTCTGAACTGCGCGTCCTGTCACAACTTCACCGGACGTGGCGGCGCGCTGTCTTCGGGCAAGTTCGCACCCAACCTCGACGGTGTGACCGAACAGCAGATCTACACCGCGATGCTGACCGGACCGCAGAACATGCCCAAGTTCTCGAATCGGCAGCTGTCGTACGAAGAGAAAAAGGACATCATCGGCTTCATCAAGTACGTGACCGAGTCCAAACCCCAGGGCGGGTTCGGCATCGGCGGTTTCGGCCCCGTCAGTGAGGGCATGGTGATGTGGTTTGTCGGAGTCGTCGCCGTGGTGGCCTCCGCCATGTGGATGGGATCTCGCGCATGAGCAGCGACAAAAGCAGCCCTTCGAAGGACGAACTCGACCAGATGAGCTCGGAAGAGCTGGTCAAGCTCGGCACCAATCTCGACGGTGTCGAGATCATCCACCGCTCCGAGCGCTACCCGGAGCCGGGGTCCAAGGTCGAGAAGCGTGCCGAACGGCAGGTCGCGATCTGGTTCACCATCTCGGGAATCTCGGCGATCGCCTGCTTCATCATCTTCATCTGGAACCACTGGGAATTCACTCTCCCCGACGAAGCCGACTACTGGCGCTACACCCTGAACACCCCGCTGCTCGGCATCACGTTCGGGCTCTCGGTGCTCTCCATCGGTATCGCACTGGTCCTCATCACCAAGAAGTTCCTGCCGGCCGAGATCTCGGTGCAGGACCGGCACGACGGCGGATCGTCGGAGGTCGACAAGAAGACCATCGTCGCCGAACTCGCCGACTCCGGTAAGACCTCGACGCTCGGTCGTCGCAAGATGATCCTGGGCTCGGCGGCCTTCGGCCTGGGAGCGTTCGCGTTCACCGGTCTGATCGCCTTCGTCGGCGGCCTCATCAAGAACCCGTGGGCCGAGGGCGACAACTCGCCGCTCTGGACATCCGGCTGGACTCCCCCTCCGGGTCAGCCCAAGGAGACCGTCTACCTGCGCCGTGACACCGGTGACCCGTGGCGGGTCGCGCTCGTGCGTCCCGAGGATCTCGACGCCGGCGCGATGGAGACCGTGTTCCCGTGGCGGGTGTCCGACGGATACGGCGAGACCGAGCATTCACGCCACGCACTGCTGCAGAGCCTGCGTGCGGTTCGCAACCCGGTCATGCTCATCCGGCTCCGTCCCGAAGACGCCGCGCACGCCATCAAGCGCAAGGGCCAGGAGAGCTTCAACTACGGCGACTACTTCGCCTACACCAAGGTGTGCAGCCACCTCGGCTGCCCGACCTCGCTGTACGAGCAGCGCACCAACCGCATCCTCTGCCCGTGCCATCAGTCGCAGTTCAACGCGCTGGAGTTCGCGAAACCGGTCTTCGGTCCGGCGGCACGGGCACTGGCACAGCTGCCGATAACGGTGAACAATGAGGGCTACCTGGTCGCTGCAGGCGACTTCATCGAGCCCGTCGGACCAGCATTCTGGGAGCGTAAGTCATGACCATCGCCGACCGTCTCGGCGCGCAGGCCGAAGAGGTGGACTCGAGGTACCACCTCGCCGCCGGCATGCGTCGTCAGATCAACAAAGTCTTCCCGACGCACTGGTCCTTCCTGCTGGGTGAGGTCGCGCTCTACAGCTTCATCATCCTGCTGATCTCCGGCGTCTACCTGACCCTGTTCTTCGACCCGTCGATGAGCGAGGTCATCTACGACGGCGCCTATCAGCCGCTCAACGGCGTGATGATGACCAAGGCCTACGAGACCACCCTGAACATCTCCTTCGAGGTGCGCGGCGGTCTGTTCGTCCGGCAGATCCACCACTGGGCCGCGCTGCTGTTCGCCGCGTCGATCATCATCCACATGCTGCGCATCTTCTTCACCGGCGCCTTTCGGCGTCCGCGTGAGGCCAACTGGATCATCGGCTGCTTCCTGCTGATCCTGGCGATGTTCGAGGGTTTCTTCGGCTACTCGCTCCCCGACGACCTGCTCTCGGGCACCGGCGTCCGCGCCGCGATGAGCGGCATCGTCCTGGGTATTCCGTTGGTCGGCACCTGGATTCACTGGGCGCTGTTCGGCGGTGACTTCCCCGGCGAGATCATCATCCCGCGCATGTATGTGCTGCACATCCTGCTGTTCCCGGGCATCATCCTGGCGCTGATCGGCGCGCACCTCGCGCTGGTCTGGTACCAGAAGCACACCCAGTTCCCCGGCCCCGGCCGTACCGAGAAGAACGTTGTCGGCGTGCGCATCATGCCGGTCTTCGCGGCCAAGGGCGGCGCGATGTTCGCCATGGTGACCGGTGTGCTGGCGCTGATGGCGGGTATCTTCCAGATCAACCCGGTGTGGGTGCTCGGTCCGTACAACCCGGCGCATGTGTCGGCCGGGTCGCAGCCCGACATCTACATGATGTGGACCGACGGTTTGGCCCGTCTGATGCCTGCGTGGGAGCTCTATCTGGGCAACTACACGATCCCGGCGATCTTCTGGGTGGTCGTGATCATCACGATCATGTTCGCGGGCATGTTCACCTACCCGTGGATCGAGAAGCGGCTGACCGGCGACGACGCGCATCACAACCTGCTGCAGCGTCCGCGTGACGTCCCGGTGCGTACCGGTATCGGTGCGATGGCGGTGTCCTTCTACATCATCCTGACGCTGTCGTGCATGAACGACATCATCGCGCTGAAGTTCCACATCTCGCTGAACGCGACGACGTGGATGGGCCGCATCGGCCTGATCGTCGTACCGCCGCTGGCGTACTTCATCGCCTACCGCTGGGCACTGGCGCTGCAACGCAGCGACCGTGCGGTCCTGGCGCACGGCATCGAGACCGGCCTGATCAAGCGTCTGCCGCAGGGCGAGTACATCGAGGTGCACCAGCCCCTCGGCCCGGTCGACGATCACGGTCACCCGATCCCACTCCCCTACGAGGGAATGGCTCTGCCCAAGCGCATGAACAAGCTCGGCTCTGCCGGCGCGCCGGGTACCGGATCGATTCTGACCGCGGATCCGCCGGATCAGCAACGACGCCACGTCGAGGCCGAACACGAGAACGAGAAGGCCGAGCAGAAGGCTCTGCGCGAATTGCAGGCCAAGGGCGGCAATCCGTTCGAGGAGTAGTCCTGAGAATCAGTGAGGCGGCATCATCTTCGCGATGATGCCGCCTTTCTGTTGTCCCGGCTTCGCGAGTGGCGCGGCGTATGACAACGTGGAGGCATGAGACGCCGACTCGTGAGAACTGCTCGACGCACGGCAGCGGTCCGTCAGATCACTCGCGGGCTCGGCTCGCTCGACGCGGAGATCTACGATTCGATCGCCCGCTCCCCCAGCCCGTTGCTGGACGCGACAATGCCGAAACTGTCTCACGCAGCGGATCATTCGAAGTTGTGGATGGCAATAGCGGCCGGGATGGCTCTGTCCGGACAGCCCACCCTGCAGCGTGGTGCCGCACGTGGCATCGCGTCGCTTGCGGTGACCAGTCTGGTCACCAATCAGGGGGCCAAACGGATTCGACGTCGCAACCGCCCGCTGGTCGGCCCGATACCGCTCACTCGACGCGGCACCGCACAGCCGACATCCAATTCGCTGCCGTCGGGACACTCCGCGAGCGCGGCGGCCTTCGCGGCCGGGGTGGCCGCGGAGAATCCGCCGGCGGGGCTGCTGTTGTCGGCGCTGGCCGGGCTGGTCGGCATCTCGCGGGTCGCGACCGGGGCGCACTACCCCGGTGACGTCATGGCCGGCCTGGGCATCGGTGCGAGCATCGCGACCATCGGCACCAAGGTCGTCCCCCCGATCACCCGTCCGCGGATCTCACTCGCCACCCCGTCCGCGGTACCGACCACGGCACGTCCGGACGGGAACGGTGTTGTTGTGGTGATCAATCCGGCCTCGGGCGACGGCCAAGGCGCACGGGTTCTCGACCGGATCCGAGCCATGCTGCCGGCCGCCGAGATCGTCGAACTCGCTCCCGACGACGACGTCGAGGAGGTGCTGCGCGACGCCGCATCTCGGGCCGAGGTGTTGGGCATCGCCGGCGGTGACGGCACCGTCGCAACCGCGGCAGCGATCGCACTGTCCGCCGATCTGCCGCTCGCAGTCTTCCCCGCAGGGACGTTCAACCATTTTGCCCGCGACCTCGGCTGCACCGACGTCAACCGGACACTGACGGCCATTCGATCGGGCACCGCCACCCGCGTGGACACGGTGTGGCTCAACGACGACCGGCTCATCCTGAACACCGCCAGCATCGGCGCCTACCCGCAGTTCGTCCGAACCCGCACACGGCTGCAGAGTCGCATCAGCCGGCCGCTGGCGACCGCCTACGCCGTCCTACGCGTCCTGCGACGGGCTCCGCACGTCCGAATCAACGTCGACGGCACCGAGATCGAGACATCGCTGTTCCTGGTCGGCAACTCAATGTACCAGCCGACGGGTTTCCTCCCGGCGCGTCGGCTCCGACTCGACGACGGACTGCTCGACGTTCGGATCCTGGAGACCAATCACCGCTGGGCGACCACCAGAATCCTGCTCGCGCTGGCCCTCGGCCGGTTAGAACGGTCGCGGCTGTACCACGAGATGCAAGTGCCCGAGTTCGGTTTCGCCGCCGTCGACGATCAGATCACCATCGCGCACGACGGCGAGATCGGCGAGCGCTACCGGGAGGCACGCTTCCGCGTCGGCTATCGACAGCTGGCCGTGTACGCACCCCGGCAGGCCTGATCAACGTAAGCCCTGAACATGCTTGTGGCCACACCGGATTCGGTGTGGCCACAAGAATTGGTCGGTGAGAGCGTCAGTGTTTCTCGGGTCCCACGTGGTACTCGAACACCAATCCTGCTGCCGTACCCATGATCACCGCGGCGGCGAAGATCGCGAGCCAGAAGTTGCCGGTGGCGAACGCGACGGCGAAGAGTGCGGCGCCGCCGGCGATCAGGATGGGCCACCAGGAATGCGGGCTGAAGAAGCCCAGTTCACCGGCGCCGTCCTCGATCTCGGCGTCCTCGAAGTCTTCCGGGCGGATCTCGACGCGACGAGCGACGAATCGGAAGTAGGTGCCCGCGATCAGCGTCAGTCCGGCACTGAAGAACATGCCGACAACACCGACCCACTCGATTCCCTTGCTGGTGAACACGGTGAAGAGGGTGTAGGCAACGCCTGCGAGGGCGAAGAACACGGTGAGCAGCTCGAAGAGCCGGGCTTCTACCTTCACTGGACCGCCTCCAACGGTTTGATCTGGCAACTCGACAGGGTCGTGTTGTCGGGATTACCACTCGCCTCGACGCTGCCGTTGGACTTGCGGCGGGTATCGAAGGGCACGGTGGTGACCGACTTGGGTTCCTGGCAGATGTACTCCAGCGCCTGGGCGTTGGTCCGATCCGGGAAGCGCTCTCGGTAGGAGATGTAGGCGTCGAAGTCCTGCGGCGAGACCGCACGCACCTCGAAGTTCATCATCGAGTGATAGGTGCCGCACATCTCCGCGCAACGCCCGACGAAGGCACCTTCACGGTCGATCGACGAGATCTGGAAGACGTTGTCGGTGTGGTTCTGTTCCGGGAAGGGCAGCACGTCGCGCTTGAACAGGAACTCCGGCACCCAGAACGAGTGGATGACGTCTGCCGCAGCGAGATTGAACTCGATGCGCTTGCCGGTCGGCAGCACCAGGATCGGGATCTCGCTCGAGGAACCGACGGTCTCGATCTTGTCGAACTTCAGGTAGGTGCGGATGTCGTCGTCGCGACCGCCGGCCGGGAACGGCAGTTCCTCGCCGTGGTGCATCTCGTGTTCCTGCTCACCGGCGAACGGGTTGCCCTCGCCGATGCCGGGCTGTGCGCCCTGGTACACCCGACCGTTGTCCAGGATCACGCTGCGGTAGCCGAACTTCCAGTTCCACTGGAAGGCAGTCACATCGACGACGACCTTGGAGTCATTGTTCTTGCTTTCCACATCGTTCTGCACGATGACGGTGAAGTAGAAGAGCACCGCAATGATGACGAACGGGATTGCGGTGTAGGTCAGTTCGAGCGGCACGTTGTAAGCGGTCTGACGCGGGAAGACCCCCTTCTTCTCATCGTTCGCACGATGGAAGCTGATGGTCCAGAAGATCAGGGCCCACACCAGGATGCCCATGATGAGCGCGGCGATGACCGACCACGTCCACAGGTCGCCCATCTTGGTGGCCTCCGGCGTGACGCCCTCGGGCCAGCCGAAACGCATCGCGTCGCGCGCGTCGCATCCGGTCATGACCAGTGCAGCGACCGCCAAACCGGCGACCAGCCCGATCCTCTTGACCGTCCGCGACGTTGATGAGACACGCCGCGATAGGGGCCGTCCACCGTGTGCCAATTTCACGCCTTCCTGCTCGCCCGGGCCCGGCTCGACGCCACCCGGGTGCATGCCACATGACCTGCACAGCGCGAGAACTGCCCGCACTTCACAGGGCAATTCTCGCACCTAGTACTACGCAGCGTAGACCAACACGGCGAAGCTTTCGTGATTGGGGCGGACCTTGCCGCAACCAATCCCCACAGCAATCGATAAGTGCCAGCTCACGGTCGTGTAAGCAATGACGAGCACGGCACGTCGAGGCGGGTCCACTTCGGACTCTCGGTGCCTGCTGAGGCATACTCGGGACGCGACCCGGTCCCCCAAATAGTCTGTCCCCACGGAAAGAGGCGCTCACGTGTGTGGTCTGCTCGGCCTGCTGACATCGGACGGTTCGGCGGCCGACGCCGTCGGCGCGGTTGCGGCGGCCTCGCACTGCATGCGGCACCGGGGGCCGGACGAACCGGGCACCTGGCACGACGACGACCTCGTCTTCGGGTTCAACCGACTCTCGATCATCGACATCGAGCATTCCCACCAGCCACTGCGCTGGGGTCCGCCCGAACAGCCCGACCGCTACGCCCTGGTGTTCAACGGCGAGATCTACAACTACGTCGAGATCCGCGCCGAACTCGCCCGTGACGAGGACGCGACGTTCGCCACCGAGGGTGACGGCGAGGCGATCGTGGCCGCCGTGCACTACTGGGGACCCGACGCCGTGCGTCGACTGCGCGGCATGTTCGCGTTCGCGATCTGGGACACCCACGAACGCAGCCTGTTCATCGCGCGCGACCCGTTCGGCATCAAGCCGCTGTTCATCGCGACCGGACCCGGCGGCACCCTGTTCGGCAGCGAGAAGAAGAGCCTGCTCGAGCTGATCGACCGCGTCGGCCTGGGCACCGAGCTCGATCCTCGCGCGATCGAGCACTACACCGTCCTGCAGTACGTGCCCGAACCCGAGACCCTGCACGCGTCGATCCGCCGCCTGGAGTCTGGGTCGTACGCGACCCTGCGTCCCGGCAAGGCACCGGAGGTGCGCCGATACTTCACCCCGCAGTTCGGGGTGCATCCGTTCACCGACGCCACCCGGCAGTCCCGCTACGACGAGATCGCCGACGTTCTCGCCGATTCCGTCGCCAAGCACATGCGTGCGGACGTGACGGTCGGGTCGTTCCTCTCCGGCGGCATCGACTCGACCGCGATCGCGGCGCTCGCGATCCGCCACAACCCCGACCTGATCACCTTCACCACCGGCTTCGAGCGCGAGGGCTATTCGGAGATCGACGTCGCGGTCGAGTCGGCGGAGGCCATCGGCGCGCGACACATCGTCAAGGTGGTCAGCCCCAGCGAATTCATCGAGGCGATCCCGCAGATCGTCTGGTACCTCGACGACCCGGTCGCCGATCCCGCCCTGGTTCCCCTGTACTTCGTCGCCGCCGAGGCCCGCAAGCACGTGAAGGTCGTCCTGTCCGGTGAGGGCGCCGACGAACTGTTCGGCGGCTACACCATCTACAAGGAACCGCTGTCGCTCAAGGGCTTCGACCGGCTCCCCGGGATCTTGCGTCGCGCCGCCGGCCGCGCATCGGATCGCATCCCGGAGGGCACCCGCGGCAAGAGCCTGCTGCACCGCGGGTCGTTGACGCTCGAGGAGCGCTACTACGGCAATGCCCGCAGCTTCGACGACGCGCGGCTGCGCGCCGTGCTGCGTGACTACCGGCCGGAGTGGACGCACACCGACGTCACCGCCCCCATCTACGCGATGAGCGAGGGCTGGGACCCGGTCGCCCGCATGCAGCACATCGACCTGTTCACCTGGTTGCGCGGAGACATCCTGGTCAAGGCCGACAAGATGACGATGGCCAACTCACTGGAACTGCGCGTGCCCTTCCTCGATCCCGAGGTGTTCGCGATCGCCGAACGACTCCCCTACGACGAGAAGATCGCGCACGGCACCACCAAATACGCGCTGCGCAAGGCACTCGAACAGATCGTTCCCGCCCACGTGCTGCACCGGAAGAAGCTCGGGTTCCCGGTGCCGATCCGGCACTGGCTCGCCGGCACCGAGATGTACGACTGGGCGCACGAGACCATCGAGCATTCCCAGACCGATCACATCCTGAACAAGGACGCGGTGATCGCGATGCTGAACGAGCATCGTGACGGCGTGGTCGACAACAGCCGACGGCTGTGGACGCTGCTCATGTTCATGGTGTGGCATGCGATCTTCGTCGAGAAGACCGTGGTCCCGCAGATCACCGACCACACCTATCCGGTGCGCGTGTAGGTCGCCGACCCAACGTCAGAACTGGTTGCCAAGGCGCTCGGAAAGCGAGCGCCGTGGCAACCGGAACTCGTCAGGCGAAGGCGGCGCGGATCTCCTCGGCAGCGTGCTCGCCATACGCGCCCGCGATCCGGGCGAGTGCGGTCTCGGAGTCCCACGACCAGTCCTGAGTCGACACCGTCTCGAGCACCAGCACGGCGACCATCGAGCCCACCTGAGCAGCCCGTTCGAAGCCGAGTCCCTTGCCCAACGCGGAGAGGAAGCCGGCGCGGAAGCCGTCGCCGACACCGGTCGGGTCGACCTTCTCGGTTTCGGGTACGACGTCGACGTGCAGACGGGTGCCGTCCGTGTCGATGATCTCGACCCCGTCCTTGCCGAGCGTCGTGACGCGCACCCCGACCATCTCGGCGACCTGCGCCTCCGACAGTCCCGCCTTCTGACGAAGCAGACCCCACTCGTACTCGTTGGTGAACAGATACGCGGCGCCGTCGATGAGCTCGCGGGCCTGCTCGCCGTCGAGACGGGCCAGCTGCTGCGACGGATCGGCGGCGAACGGGATTGCCGCGGAACGACATTCGGCGGTATGACGTAGCATCCCGGCGGGGTCGTCGGCACCGATCAGGACGAGTTCGGGTGTTCCGGTCTCCGCGATGACGCCGGCCAGCGAGATCTCGCGCGACTCGCTCATCGCACCGGCGTAAAAGGTGGCGAGCTGGGCCATCGTCTCGTCGGTGGTGCACATGAACCGTGCGGTGTGGTGGACGTCCGACACACGCACACCACGGCAATCGACCCCGTTGGATTCCAGCCACTGCCGGTAGTCGTGGAAATCGGAACCGACGGCACCCACCAGTACCGGAGCGCCACCGAGCTGACCCATCGCGTAACAGATGTTGCCGGCCACCCCGCCGCGTCGGACCACGAGATCCTCGACCAGGAAGCTGAGGGAGATGTGCTCGAGGTGATCGCCGAGAATCTGCTCGGAGAACTTGCCGGGGAACTTCATCAGGTGATCGGTCGCGATGGACCCGCAGACGACGATTGCCACTTGGTTTCTCAGCCCTTCAGATGTGCAACGGATGGACAGCGATCCACGCTACTGCGCACTGCTCGATGCACGACGACCGCACCCCGGCGTCGGGGTGCGGTCGTCGTGAGAGGTCTGTTCGGTCCGACTCAGTTGAAGGAGTCGCCGCAGGCGCAGCTGCCGGTCGCGTTCGGGTTGTCGATGGTGAAACCCTGCTTCTCGATGGTGTCGACGAAGTCGATGGTCGCGCCCTGCACGTACGGTGCGCTCATGCGGTCCACCGACAGGGTGACCCCGGCGAAGTCGGCGGTCACGTCGCCGTCGAGCGACCGGTCGTCGAAGAAGAGCTGGTAGCGCAGGCCCGCACAGCCGCCCGGCTGCACGGCGATGCGCAGCGAGAGGTCGTCGCGACCTTCCTGGTCGAGCAGCGCCTTGGCCTTGGACGCGGCGGCCTCGGTCAGGATGACGCCGGTGCTCGTCGCGGCGCCGGATTCGTTCTGCACGGTCATGGAATGCTCCCTCGGTGGTTGGTTCCCGGGCTGTCCCCTGCCGCACCGACGACGGGTGATCGGTGGCGCGACGCGATGTCTGATGTGCCGGGATGGCGAACCAGTAGTACGTGTGCTGTCAACGGTACTCCTTCGCCGCCTATTCCCGCGTATCGCCCGATCGCGTCATCAATCCACCGACCACCCTCGGGCAACGGATTCGGCGAGACGGATCAGCTGGTTGCGGGCGTCGTTCATGGCGACCTCCACCGAACCCGCGATGTCGACGATGGCGTGCGCCGACGCGATCCCCGCTGCGCCGATCTCCTCTGGTGAGAGCGCGACCTGACCTGCGAGAACCACCGTTTGGGCGCCTGCCGCTGTCGCGGCGCCGTGCAGTGCCGAGACGACCTTGCCGCGCAGTGTCTGCGAGTCGAACTTGCCCTCCCCGGTGATCACCAGGTCGGCGGCGGCCACGTCGGCGTCGAGGTCGGTGGCCTCGGCGAC
>NZ_JBEXMX010000111.1:0-14097 GCF_040610755.1 Gordonia sp. NPDC003585
GGGCCGCGCGGTCGTCGGGCGATACCGACAACTCGGCGGCGAGGTCGATCGCCCCGACGGCGACCCGGACCACTCTGTCCACCGCGCTGATCTCCTGCGCCGCAAGGACTCCGCGCGCCGTTTCGATCAACGGGATGACCGGCGCCTTCGATTGCGTGGCGATCGAGGCGAGCCGGGCGGGATCGGACGCCTTGGCGGGCATGACGGCAGCGCCCCGCTCGATGATCATGGCCACATCGTCTGTGTGCCAGTCGGTATCGGAAGCATTGATGCGCACCACTGCCTCGTTCCCGGCGGCCAGCCACGCTGCAGCATGCTCGCGGGCGGCTTCCTTGTCGGCCGGCGACACCGCGTCCTCGAGGTCGATGACGACGACGTCGGCTCCGGCAGCGGCCGCCTTGTCGAAGCGTTCGGGTCGGTTACCGGGCACGAACAGGAAGCTGCGTGCGTCGGCGATGGCCAAGGTCATGACAGCGTCACCGTGCCCTCGGCATGGACTGTTTCGGCTCCCGAGACAACCCGCACGGCAACGGTATTGCCGTCGGACGGATTGCCCTCGACGCGGAAACGATCACCAAGAAACAGAGGTCGCTTCAGACGGAAGTCGAAGGAGCTCATCGTCTTTCCATCGGCGTATAGGCGAGCGAGATCGGCCATGTAGTTGGCAAGGAGCGGACCGTGGACGACGAGGTCGGGGTAGCCCTCGACGTCGGTGGTGTAGGGGAGGTCGTAGTGAATCCGATGGGCGTTCGAGGTCAGGGCGGAGTACCGGAACAGCAGCGGTGCAGTCGGAGTCGGCTCCGCGCTCCACACGGTCCCGCTGGGTGTCAGATCTTCGACGAGGCGTTCCACGGGGCGGGCCGTGGAGTTGTCGCTGCGGTAGACGAGATCTTGTTCCTCGATGAGCGCCGTCGCCCCGTCCTGCCGGTACTCGCTGCGCACGGTGACGAAAAGCATTGCACCCGAGCGGCCGTGCTTCTCCTTGACCGACGCGAGACTCGAGTGCTTCTCCGTCGGCACGTCGAGACGCAACGGCGTGGTCACGGACATGCGCGAGCCCGCGAACATCCGCCGGCGGTGGGGGATCGGCGGCAGAAAATGACCGTCTCGGGGGTGCCCATCTGCGCCGAGGGCATCGGTGGGCGGCCACTGCGAGAAGTAGATCCAGTGCCAGGGCATGGGAAGTTCGCTCCCCGAACCGAACGCGTCCTCGGTACCGAGTGTCGCCGCCAGTCGCTGTGCTTGCGCCGGGTCCAGGACGTCGTGCTCGACCACGGGTCCGGGGGTCCACTCGGTGATGTGGGAACTCAGGGTCGCCTCGTCGGCGGTCGTGGTATCGCTCATGGTCATTGGCCTTTCGCTGTCGGGTCGGGACTCTGAAGGACGCCATCGGCGAGAAGTCGCTGGATCGTCGCATCCTCGACGCCGAGTTCGTGGGCCAGCGCGACACTGTGTTCACCCAGTGCGGGAACGGGATCCATGCGAGCCTCGTCGGATCCGATGCTGATCGGGGGCAGGAGTGCGCGGACCTTTCCCGATTCGGTGCTGACGTTGCGCCACCGGTCGCGCCCTTCCAGAACCGGGTGGGCGATGAATTCTTCCACTGTGTTGACTCCGGCAAAGGCGATGCGTGCGGTGGTCAGCCGCTCGGCGAGGGTGTCGGTACTCAGATCCGAGAAGTGGTTAGCTACAACATGATTAAGTGCATCTCGGTTGGCGACGCGCAGCGAATTGGAGGTGAATCGCGGGTCTAGCGCCAGGTCGGCATCGTCGAAGACGATGGTGCACAGCCGCTGCCATTCCGGTTCGTTCTGGATGGCGAGGAGAACGACGTGATCGTCGGCCGCGGTAAACGGTCCGTACGGGGCGATGGTGGCGTGCTGGGCGCCGAAGCGGCCGGGCTGGCGCCCGGACCCGGCGGTGAAATGCATGGGCTGGCCGATCCATTCGGCGAGGGCTTCGAAGAGGGAGACCTCGAGTGTCGCGCCGTCGCCGGTGCGTTCACGGTGGAACAGGGCGGCGAGAACGCTGGAGAAGCCGTACATGCCGGCCGCGATGTCGGCGACCGAGACCCCGGCCTTGGCCACCTCGTCCGGGGTGCCGGTCAGGGAGACGAGACCGGTCTCGCACTGGACGAGCAGGTCGTAGGCCTTGCGGTCGGCCCACGGGCCGGTCGAACCCCAGCCGGTGATGGACAGGACGATCTTTCTCGGGTCCTGCGCTCGGATCTCCTCGGCACCGAGACCCAGCCGCTTGGCGGCGCCGGGACCGAGATTCTGCACGATGACATCGGCCTGGGCGGCGAGCTCGTGCAGAAGCGCTTGTCCGGCCTCGGACTTCACATCGAGCGCGATCGATTCCTTGGACCGGTTGAGCCACACGAAGTAGCTCGCGAGGCCGTTCACCGATTCGTCGTACTGGCGGGCGAAGTCGCCGGATCCGGTGCGTTCGACCTTGATCACGCGTGCGCCGAGATCGGCGAGCTGTCGGGTCGCGAATGGCGCGGCGACCGCGTGTTCCAGTGAGAGAACGGTGATTCCGTGTAGCGGAAGCACTTCAGAGGTCGATTCCGCCGCGCTTGACGAGTTGCTTGGCGATCACACCCTGCTGGATCTCGTTGGTGCCCTCGCCGACGATCATCAGCGGCGCATCCCGGAAGTACCGCTCGACGTCGTACTCGGTGGAGTATCCGTAGCCGCCGTGAATGCGGACCGCGTCGAGCGCGATCTCCATCGCCGTCTCCGACGCGAACAGCTTCGCCATGCCGGCTTCCATGTCGACGCGTGCGCCGGTGTCGAAACGCTCGGCCGCGTCGAGCAGAAGACTGCGTGCCGCATAGAGTTTGGTGCCCATGTTGGCGAGCATGTTGCCCACCGACTGGTGCTTCCAGATCGGGACGCCGAAGCTCTCACGGTCTTGGGCGTATTGCAGTGCGTCGTCGAAGGCGGCTCGTGCGACGCCGGTTGCGCGTGCGGCGACCTGCAGCCGGCCGACCTCGAGGCCCTTCATCATCTGCGCGAAGCCCTTGCCCTCGACCCCGCCGAGCAGGGCGTCGGCGGGCACCCGGGCGTCGACGAAGTTCAGCTCGCAACTTTCCACACCCTTGTAGCCGAGCTTCGGAAGATCCTTGGACACTTCGAATCCGGGCACCTTCTCCACGAGCAGGATGGAGACACCCGTGTGGGCGGGCTGCGCCGTCGGGTCGGTCTTGCACAGCAGCGCGACCAGTCCGGCCTTGCGCGCGTTGGAGATCCACGTCTTGGAGCCGTTGATGACGTACCCGTCGTCGTCGGCCACCGCGGAGGTGCGCATTGCCTGCAGGTCCGAACCGCCGCCGGGTTCGGTGAGTGCCATCGTCGCGCGCAGTTCGCCGGTGGCCATGCGCGGCAGATACTTCCCCTTCTGCTCTTCGGTGCCGAAGCGCAGGATCAGCTTGGACACCACGGTGTGACCACCCATCGCGCCGGCCAGACTCATCCACCCGCGCGCGAGTTCCTCGGTCACTTGCACGTAGCAGGGCATCGAGACCTCGGCGAACCCGTAGGGCTCCGGGATGGCCAGGCCGTAGATCCCCATCGCCTTCATCGTTTCGATGAGGTCTTCGGGGTAGGTGTTGGCATGCTCGAGATCGCGGGCGACGGGCCGGACCTGCTTGTCGACGAAGTCTCGGACGGTCTTGACGATGGCGTGTTCCTCGGCAGACAGGGTGATCATGGCGGTTCCTTAGGCGACTGGGCGGTCTATGGAAAATAGTCTATAGAGTTTGGGTGATTTTGTCACCCCTCCCGCCCGGCTGCCGTTTGATCGCCCCGAACTACTGTGGGGTGATGACGACCACTGACGGTTCGGAACAGCCCGCCCACCCCGCGTACGGGACATTGCGCGAGGTCACCCCGTTCGCGTCGGTGATCCTGTGCGACAACCCCGGGATGATGGAGCTCGACGGCACCAACACCTGGGTGTTGCGAGCGCCGGGAAGTGACGAATGCGTCGTCGTCGATCCGGGTCCGCCGAAGCACAAGGGGCACGCGAAGGATCTCGCGGAGCTGCCCGGGGTGGCGCTCACGCTGATCACGCACCGCCATTTCGACCACGTCGGCGGAATCGACCGCCTGCACAAGCGGACCGGTGCGCCGACACGGGCGTTGTCACGCAAGCACACCCGCGACGCCGATCCGCTGCGCGACCGCGAGGTGATCGAGGCCGCGGGCCTGAAGATCACCGTGCTGCACACGCCCGGCCACACCGGCGACTCGGTCAGCTTCCTCGTCGAGCACGACGATGAGCGTGCCGTGATCACCGGCGACACCATCCTGGGCAGCGGCACCACCGTTCTCGACCCCCGGGACGGCACGCTGCGGGATTACATGAACTCGCTCAACCGGCTCATCGTCGAAGGCGACGGTGCGACGCTGCTACCCGCACACGGACCCGATCACCCGGACCTCGGCCCGGTCGCCCGGTTCTACAAGGCGCATCGCGAGGAGCGGATCGATCAGATCGTCGCGGCCCTCGAGGACATGGACGTCTCGGCCAAGAAGGCGAAACCGATGAAGGTGGTCCGCAAGGTGTACCGCGACGTCGACAAGAAGCTGTGGCCGGCCGCACGGATGTCGGTCAAGGCGCAGTTGGAGTATCTGCGGGAGAGCTGACCGACAAAAGTAGGGGAAGAAGTTTCTTCCCCGAGGTTCGGAGTCCTCCCCTAGCAAATTCGCGGGGAAGACACCGAAAGTAGGGAAGCGGTTCTTCCCCTACCTTTTGTGCCAGTGCGTCAGCGCGCGCGACGAGCCAGTCGTTCGGAGTCGGCGATCAAGACGCTCTTGCCCTCCAGGCGCAGCCAGCCGCGCTGAGCGAAGTCGGCGAGTGCCTTGTTGACGGTCTCGCGCGAGGCGCCGACGAGCTGAGCGATCTCTTCCTGGGTGAGGTCGTGGGTGACGCGCAGTGCGCCACCCTCCTGGGTGCCGAAGCGCTGGGCGAGCTGCAGGAGCTGCTTGGCGACACGTCCGGGGACGTCGGTGAAGATGAGGTCGGCCAGGTTGTTGTTGGTGCGGCGCAGGCGGCGGGCCAGGACGCGAAGGAGCTGTTCGGCGATCTCCGGGCGGTCCTTGATCCAGGCGCGCAGGTCGTCGCGGTCCATCGACACGGCGCGGACCTCGGTCACCGTCGTCGCCGACGATGTACGTGGGCCGGGGTCGAAGATGGAGAGCTCGCCGAACATGTCGGACGGACCCATGATCGTCAGCAGGTTCTCGCGACCATCCGCCGAGCGTCGGCCGACCTTCACCTTGCCGGACAAGATGATGTACAGACGGTCGCCCGGCTCACCCTCGTGGAAGATCACATGCCCGCGAGGAAAGTCGACAGGCTGCAGCTGCTTGGTCAGCGCCGCGACGGCAGAGGGCTCGACGCCCTGGAAAATGCCTGCCCGCGCCAGTACTTCTTCCACCTAGGGAGCCTTTCTCATCTTGTCCATAGATCACGTGTGGGTCAGATTGCGACCGCACACGTCGAGCAACGCTACTCTCGCCCCCAGCATAGGTGTTGAATGGGTCACTTGCGGTGACGCGGCAGGTGTGTCCACCGAGTTTGATGCTGTGACCGGTCGGGAACGTCGCTCGCCTGAGGAGATTAGCTGGCGCGTTGCGGTGAACGGCGGGGTTCGTCGAATTCGGCGTCGGCGGCGTCGAGCTGACCGGTGGCGGTCTCATGCTTGGTGACACGACGATTGCGAAGCTCGTCGTGAGCTGCGGGAAAACCCTCCCTGGCCAGGGTGTCGACGTCGGCGGCGTCGGCCGTCTCGAGGAACTCCTCGACATCGTCGCGGGTGACGTTCAGGCGATCGAGGCGTGCCTGCACCTTGTCCATCGCCATGGCGAAAAGCATGAGGACGGCCGGGAACAAGAGCGCGGCTAGACCTTGCATGGGCACCAGTAAACACAATGCGCCCGACAAGCTCGGCATTGAGGAGGCGGAAGTCACTGAGTTGTTACCTACCGTTCGAGTCCGCCGCGCGCAGGAGTCGCGACGGTGGTCCTGCCACGAGACCCGGCTAACCTGAACGATGTGAGCGCACGTAAGACGGAAACCCACCTGGGTCTCGTCCGTCGTGCGCGGCGGATGAATCGGACGCTGAAGGTGGCGTTTCCGCACGTCTACTGCGAACTCGACTTCACCACTCCGCTGGAACTGTCGGTCGCCACGATCCTCTCTGCCCAGTGCACCGATGTGCGGGTCAACATGGTCACACCAGCGCTGTTCGCGAAGTACCGCACCGCCGCCGACTACGCCGGCGCCGACCGCACCGAACTCGAAGAGATGATCCGGACCACCGGCTTCTACCGCAACAAGGCGAATTCGATCATCGGACTCGGCCAGGGGTTGCTGGAGCGGTTCGACGGCGAGGTCCCGTCGACCCTGAAAGAGCTGGTCACGCTGCCCGGGTTCGGGCGCAAGACGGCCAACGTGGTGCTCGGCAACGCGTTCGGTGTTCCCGGGATCACCGTCGACACCCACTTCGGGCGCCTTGTCCGTCGGTGGGAGTGGACCGAGGAGACCGATCCGGTGAAGGTCGAGCACGCCGTCGGCGAACTCATCGAACGCAAGGAGTGGACGGACCTCTCGCATCGGGTGATCTTCCACGGTCGTCGGGTGTGTCATGCGCGCAAACCCGCGTGTGGGATCTGCATCCTCGCCCGGGATTGCCCGTCGGTGGGTGCCGGGCCCATGGACAAGGCCGAAGCGGCCGCGCTGGTGAAGGGGCCGGAGACCGACCACCTCCTCGAACTGGCGGGACTGTCGGCGTAGTGAACGACACCTCGACCACACCCGAGCCGGGCTCGGCGACCGAACCTCCCCACGATGGCGAAACCCGACGGCCATCGCGGTTCCCGCCCGCAGCCCGCTGGACGCTGGTCTTCGTCGTCGTCATGCTCGCGTTGATCGTCGCCATCTGGCCGCGCGGCGAAGACCCGGAACCCGCGAAGAACACCACGCCGATCGCGACCGGACCCCGTGCCACCGACGCCCCGGTCAGCGATGCCGAACTTGCGCGGGCCCGACAGGACGCGGCCATCGACCCATGTCCGACGTCGGATGCGGCGCCGGGACCCGACGCCGTGCTGGCCGGTGTCGTCGCGCCGTGCCTTGCCGACGGCACCCCCATCGACGTCGGAGCCGCGACCGCCCAGAAGCCGCTGGTCATCAACATCTGGGCGACCTGGTGTCTGCCGTGCCGCAAGGAACTGCCGTACTTCGAGCAGTTCACCCGACGCGCGGGAGACCGCGTCGACGTGATGGGTGTGCACGCCCAGCAAGGCGCGAGCAGTCAGGTACTGATCTTGAAGTATCTGAGCGAGAACGGCATTCACCTGCCGAGCGTGCTGGACACCGATGGCAAGGTGTCGGCCGCGCTCGGGGCGCCGCCGGTCTTTCCGTCGACGATCTTGGTGCGTCCCGACGGCACCGTGGCGGGGATCCTCCCGATCCTGTTCCACAGCCCCGACGAGATCGCCGCGGCCGTCTCCCGTTATCTCGGGGTGACGGTGTGACCGGCCCGGAGCCGCAGATCGGGGCGCTCGTCGACGACGCGGAGATCCCGCCGTGGATGCGAGCGCTGACCGGCGATGTGGACAAGGTGAGTGAGAGCGTCCTCAACCGCGGCGGTGATCGCACCCGGTGGGCGGCCATGTTCAACCGCAACCGGCGCTCGGCCGCGGTGTTGGTGCTGTTCTCCGGCAGCTGGGACCCCGACCCCACCCGCGCCGGGGGCCTACCGCACGACGCGGAGGTGCTGCTGACCGAGCGGGCCCCGACCCTGCGTCAGCACAGCGGTCAGGTGGCCTTCCCGGGTGGCGCCGCCGACCCCGGAGACGAGTTCCCGGTCGGCACCGCGCTGCGCGAGGCCACCGAGGAGACCGGGCTCGACGCGTCCGGCGTCCACGTCGTCGCCAATCTGCCGACCTTCCCCGTGCCGCCGTCGGGTTTCGACGTGATGCCGGTCGTCGCGTACTGGCGCGAGCCGAGCGAGGTGCGCGTCGTCGACGAGGGTGAGACAGCGCGGGTCGCACGGGTCAACATTCGCGAGATGCTCGCGCCGCACAACCGGTTCCAGGTTCGACGGTCCATCCTGGGCGGACGGGTGTATCAAGGGCCCGCGTTCTTTGTCGACGGCCTGCTCGTCTGGGGTTTCACCGGCGGTCTGATCGCGGCCATCAGCGACGCGGCCGGCTGGGACGTGCCCTGGGACACCGACGACGTCCGACCGCTCGACGAGATGATCGAACTGGCCGGCAGCCGTCAGCAGTCGGGCTTTTCGGCGGTACATCCGGAGTGGCTCGGGCACACACCGGACGGTCCGACGGGCGGAACGCGATGACCGGATCCGGCTGGGTCGACCTCATCTTGATCGTGGTGGCGCTCCTGGCCGCCGCGAGCGGCTACCGCCACGGTGCGGTGGCGTCGGCGCTGGCGTTCATCGGCGTAGCGCTCGGCGCTGTCGCGGGACTGCTGCTCGCGCCGCATCTGATGTCGCGTTTCGTCGACGTACAGGTGCGCCTGGTGGTCGGGGTGGCGCTCATCCTCGTGCTGGTGATCGTCGGCGAGGTTGCCGGGATGGTGCTCGGCCGCGCCGCACGCAGCGGGATTCGCTCACCGGGAGCACGCGCTGTCGACAGTGGTGTCGGATCGTTACTTCAGGTGGTGGCGGTGCTTCTGGCAGCCGGACTGCTCGCCATCCCGTTGCGTGAATCCGCCGAACCCACGATCGCCCAGGCGGTCGACGATTCGAAGGTGCTCGGCGGGGTGGAGGTCCTCTCGCCGCAATGGGTCAAGGATCTGCCGAGCGACTTCAAGGCGCTGGTCGAGAGCTCCGGGATTCCCAAGATCCCGTACCTGAGCACCACCGGCAACGTCGATCCGCCCGACCCCGCGCTGCTGCAGCTACCGGCGGTCTCCCAGGCCAGGCCCAGTGTGGTGAAGATCGAGGGGGTCGCCCCCAGTTGCCGTCAGGCGCTCGAGGGCAGCGGCTTCGTGGTGTCGGCGGAGCGGGTGATGACCAACGCCCACGTCGTCGCGGGTACGACGCGCCTCGAGGTCGAAACGTCCGAGGGTGAGAAGTTGCGGGCGAAGGTCGTGCTGTTCGATCCCCAGAACGACATCGCCGTCCTCGACGTCTCGGGACTTCGGGCGCCGGCGCTCAAGTTCGCCGAGCGCCCGGCGCAACCCGGCGACGACGCGGTCGCACTCGGCTTCCCCGAAGCCGGCCCCTTCAACGTCAGCCCCCTGCGTGTCCGCAAGGTGTTCATGCACACCGGCGAGAACATCTACCAGACCGGGAACGTGACACGCGAGGTATATGCGGTGCGCGGTGTCATTCGACAGGGCAATTCCGGTGGTCCGCTGCTGAATTCGGACGGCGACGTGCTGGGTGTCGTGTTCGGTGCGGCCGAGGACCCCGCCGACGAGACCGGTTTCGCGTTGACCGCGGCGCAGGTCCAGACCGACTTCGCCCGCTCCGAGAATGGCCCCAACAACCGGGTCAGCACGCAGTCGTGCGTGCACCTCGAACCGGGCGGCTGATCGTCGGCGGGCTGCTCTTCGAGTCAGCGACCCACCCGCCGACCTCGTCGGCGATCGTGGAGGCGGGAAGGCGGGTCGGGCCGGTGGCCAAGATCGGGCCCCTGAGGGTGGTCCTCCGGGAATGTCCCGGAAGCGGACGCTGACGGGCCCGATCTCAGTCACCGCTTGTCGGTCGTCGCGTTCCGCCGAACTCGATGCCAGGCACACGCGCCCACAAAAAGTAGGGGAAGAACTCTCTTCCCCTACCCTTGGTGTCCTCCCCGCGAAAATTCTCGCGGAAGACTACGAACCTCGCGGAAGAAACTTCCTCCCCTATTTTTGGTGGGACGACCATGGCTGGTTCCTCGGCATTTACCCAGGTCAGAGCGGCGGTCACCAGACTCTTCGCGTCAGACCTCGCGCCGCAGGAGTTCGACGAGGTGGTCGGTGACGTCGGCGGGCTGCTCCTGATGGGCGAAGTGGGCGCTGCGCTCGATCGTCCGGTACTCCATGTGAGCAGCCCACCGGCCGCTCGCGGTCATGACGTCGCTGAGGATGAACGGGTCGTCGCGGCCGCGCAGGGCGAGTACGGGGATGTGCAGGCGCTGGTTCATCAGCTCCATGAAGCGGAACCCGTCGGGCCGGAACTGCGAGCGGAACGCCCAGCGGCGGTACTCCAGACTGCAGTGGGCGACGTAGGGGATCTGGATCGCCGACCGGTTGCGCGCGACGGTGTCGGCGTAGTCCTCGGTCTCCTGCCACGCGGCCGACGATCGGGTCGCGAAGTAGCCGGCGACGAACGCGCCGTCGTCGCGGGTCAGCTCACGTTCGCCGAGCTTCGGCAGCTGGTTGCGCAGGAAGCCGCCCAGGAACTCCGACCGTTGATCGCGCTCGCGTAACACGTTGTGGCGCAACGCACGTGGATGTGGCGAGGCGATCACCGCGATTCGGTCGACGACGCGTGGGTGCAGCGTCGCGGTGGCCCAGCAGACTAGCCCGCCGTCGGCGTGACCGACCAGTGTGGCCGTGCTGTGTCCCAGCGCGCGCACCAGCCCGTTGGTGTCGCCGGCGAGCGTCCAGCCGTCGTATCCGCGCGGTGGTTTGTCGGTGTCGCCGTATCCGCGGAGGTCGACGGCCACCGCCCGATAACCGGCGTCGGTCAGCGCGACGATCTGGTGACGCCAACTCCACCAGAACTCGCCGAAGCCGTGCAGCAGCAACACCAGTGGGCGGTCGGCGATGCCGCTCGTTTCGGCGGCTTCGACCGACCTGCTTCGCTCCGCTTCGACCGACCTGCTTCGCTTCGCTTCGACTGCATGAAACCGCACGCCGTTGGCGCGGACATCGAAATGGTGCCAGTCGCCCTCGATCCGCACACTCGACGGATCCGGCGGCGCGGTCACCGACGTGCGCCGGCGAACTCAGCCCTCACGAGCGGCCGGGATCTGTGGATGTGCCACCGCCTTGTCGGCGCCGCGGTGCGGCAACACCGTCGGTACCTCCTTGACGGTCTCGATCGTCTTGGCCGGTCCGCGCACCCGCTTGAAGAACAGGTAGCCGACGAACGCGGCGGCCGTTGTGATGATGATCAGCAGGACCAGCACGATCAGGTACGCGGCCCACTGCGGCAGCCAGATGTCGAGCAGCACCGCGAGGAAGATGAAGAAGAAGAAACTCGTGTAGAGGAGGAGGAGTCCGGCGCCGGCGAGCAGTGCGCCGCCCGCACCCGCCTTCTTGGCCTCGCCCATGAGCTCGGCCTTCGCAAGCGCGACCTCGGACCGGAACAGGGTGGACACGCTGGCGCTGGCGTCCTTGACCAGGCTGCCGATGCTCGGTTCACCACTCGGGCCGAGATTGGCGTCGGACAGCGGGATCGATGGGACCGAATCCTTGGCAGGGTCGGGCAGGCTCACAGCGTCCTCCGTTGATCGGGTGATGGCCCATATGTTGCCATGCGAACTCCGCGCGGGTTGCGGACCACCCACTCGAATGTGTCGAAGCGGGCGGTGCGCCGCCGGATGGGGGCTTCCGGCGGCGCACCTGTCTGGGACCCGGCGGCGCGGGTGTCGGGTGGGTCAGGCCTTGCGTGCGCGGATGGCCTCGAAGACCGACGGGTCGACGAGGGTGGAGGTGTCGCCGAGTTCGCGGCCCTCGGCGACGTCCTTGAGGAGGCGTCGCATGATCTTGCCCGAGCGTGTCTTGGGCAGTTCGGGGACGACGTTGATCTCGCGTGGTTTGGCGATCGGGGAGATCTCGACCGACACCTGTTGGCGCAGTTCGGCAATAAGGGTGTCCCCGGTGTCTTCCACACCCTCGCGCAGGATGACGAAGGCGACGATGCCTTGGCCGGTGGTCTCGTCGGCGGCGCCGATGACGGCGGCCTCGGCGACCCCGGAGTGTCCGACGAGCGCCGATTCGACCTCGGCGGTCGAGATGCGGTGCCCGGAGATGTTCATGACGTCGTCGACGCGGCCGAGGACCCACAGGGCGTGGTCGTCGTCGTAGCGGGCGCCGTCGCCGGCGAAGTACCAGCCCTGCTCGGCGAACCGCGACCAGTAGGTGTCGCGGAAGCGTTCCTCGTCGCCCCAGATGCCACGCAGCATCGACGGCCACGGCTCGTCGAGCACGAGGTAGCCCTGCTCGCCGGCCCCGACCGGGTTGCCCTGGTCGTCGACGATGTTGGCCGAGATGCCGGGCAGCGGCTTCATGGCCGAGCCGGGTTTGGTGGCGGTGACGCCGGGCAGCGGGGCGATCATGATGGCGCCGGTCTCGGTCTGCCACCAGGTGTCGACGATGGGTGCCGTGTTGCCGCCGATGACCTCGCGGTACCACTTCCAGGCCTCGGGGTTGATGGGTTCGCCCACCGATCCGAGCAGGCGGACCGACGACAGATCGTGAGCGTCGGGGATCTCACGTCCCCACTTCATGAAGGTGCGGACCAGGGTCGGCGCGATGTAATAGATGGTGACGCCGTACTTTTCGATGATCTCGAAGTGGCGGTGTTCGTTGGGCGAGTTCGGGGTGCCCTCGTAGACCACCTCGGTGGCGCCGTTGGAGAGCGGACCGTAGACGAGGTAGGAGTGTCCGGTCACCCAGCCGATGTCGGCGCCGCACCAGAAGACGTCGTGGCCTTCCTTGTGGTCGAAGACGTAGTGGAAGGTGTAGCTGGCCTGGGTGAGGTAGCCGCCCGAGGAATGCACGATGCCCTTGGGCTTGCCGGTGGTGCCGGAGGTGTACAGCAGGAACAGTGGGTGCTCGGCGTCGAACGCCTCGGGTTCGTGTTCGGTGGACTGCTCGTCGACGGTGTCTTCCCACCACACGTCGCGGCCCTGCACCCAGTTCATGTTCGGGTCGTGGTTGGTGCGACGCACCACGAGGACCTTCTCGACGGACTCGGCGGCGTCGTCGCCGGTGCCGAGCGCGTCGTCGACCTGCGTCTTCAGCGGTGCCGGCTTGCCGCGCCGGTACTGGCCGTCAGTGGTGATGACGAGTTTGGCGGATGCGTCGTCGACGCGGGAACGCAGTGCGCCGGAGGAGAATCCGGCGAACACCACCGAGTGGGTGAGCCCGAGGCGGGCACACGCGAGCATCGAGATCAGGGCTTCGGGGACCATCGGCATATAGATGGCCACACGGTCGCCGGTCTGCAAACCGATCGAGGCGAAGTAGTTGGCCGCCTTGGACACCTCGTCCTTGAGCCGGCTGTAGGTGATGTCGCGGGAGTCGCCCGGTTCGCCGACCCAGTGGATGGCCACCCGGTCGCCCTTGCCCGCTGCGACATGCCGGTCGACGCAGTTGTAGGCGACGTTGAGTTTGCCGCCGACGAACCACTTCGCGAACGGTGCGTCCGACCAGTCGAGGACCTGGTCGAAGTCGGTGTCCCAGTCCAGTCGGCGGGCTTGCTCGGCCCAGAATTCCAGCCGGTCGGCGTCGGCGCGGTCGTACAGTGCGGCGGTCGCGTTGGCCTGTGCCGCGAACTCCTCCGACGGGGGATAGGTGGTGGGCGAAGCGGTGGACTGGGATGCGGAGGACATGGTCTGGCGTGAGCCTTTCACTCTCGGCGACTCGCCCGCGTCACCGGCGTGGTGACGAGGCGTCGTGACGGGCACTTATTGTGAGGGTAGTCACGTTGGAATCTCGTTGCAGGTGCCTGTCGGACCGAGCGTCGGGTATTCGCGGTGAGCGGTGTCACAGCCGCGACGAGCGGCGCGTGCGGACGTTGGTGAACCCCCGCTGGTCGAGGAGCGACGTGCGAGCTCGCGAGCCCGACGCATCTCGAGACCACTAGGGTCGACCTTGTGAGTTCGGACCCGTTGGCACCACTGCTCGACCTGCCGGGTGTCCGCGACGCCGCCGACAAGGCTCGCGATGCTCTGTCGGCGGTGCATCGGCATCCGGCCAACCTGCGTGGTTGGGACAAGACGGCCACCGAGGCGTCGTGGCGCGCGGGACGGTCGTCGGCCGCCATCGACGGCGGCAGCGTGGAACTGCGGCGCGACGGCGACTTCGACGATCCCATCCTCGCGGGTGCGATGCGGGTGG
>NZ_JBEXMX010000112.1:0-13379 GCF_040610755.1 Gordonia sp. NPDC003585
ACCGCGCGCTCAGCGGTTCCCGTCCGGTCGATGCCACGGGAGCGGTTGCGGCACTTGCCTTACGGACCTTGCGGGGCAACATCCGCCGACCGCACAGTCGGCACATCGCCGGAACGACGACCAGGGTGGCGGCCAGCATGGCGATCACCGCGATCGCGGTGGCGAAGCCGAAGGACGAGTAGGTCGCCAGCCCGGCCAGACGCAGCCCCATCAGCGAGATCAACACGGTGAGCGCGGCGAACATCGCCGACCGTCCGGCCGTCGCAACCGCGCGTGCCGCCGACTCCACCGGATCGTGGCCCGCCCGTAGGAATTCCGAGTGCCGGGACACCACGAGCAGGGCGTAGTCGATGCCGACGCCAAGGCCCACCATGGTGGCCACCAAGGGTGCCGACGGACTGACCTCCATGGTGGCGGCGAGCAGCGTGATTGCGGCGGATCCGACAGCGAGTCCGCCGATGGCGGTGAGGATCGGGAGACCCGCGGCAACGACGGAGCCGAGCGCCAGCACCAGAATGAGAAGCGCCAGCGTGATTCCGATGATCTCGGCATGTCCCTTCAGCGGCGCGGCGGCAGTCTCGGGCAATCCGCCGTTCATCTCGACCTGCACACCGGCATCGCGGGTGGGTTGCACGGCCTTCTCGAGCGGCTCGACGTTGCCCATCAACGACCGCTCGGTGACCGGCACGTCGTATCCGACGACGATGATCGCGGTGTCGCGGTCGCTGCTGAACTGCGGTGCGTCGACAGTGGCGACGTGGTCGAGGCCGGCAAGCCGAGCGCGCAGGTCGTCGACGGTGCGCATGTCCAGTGGTCCGTCGTCGTGCAGCACGATGCGTGCGTCGGCGTTGCCGGCGCCGGGAACATGATCGCGGAGCAGATCGATTCCGCGCTGGGATTCGGTGCCCGGCACGTCCCAGTTCTCCTGGGTGGCGCCGCCGAACGCGGTGGCCAGGACCGTGACGAGGACGAGCGCGGCGAGGAAGCCGCCCAATGCGCGGAACGGGTGTGACGCGCAGGCGTGCCCGATCCGGTAGAGCAGGGGAGTCTTCATGAGATTCCTTTCGGGGTGTGGTGTCCCCGATAGGGTGGTCGGCAGGACTTGCGGCGCACTTGTGCTCAACTTGAGTGCCCGTCAAGGCGAGGTTCGCAGACGTACGGGAGAGGAGATGGCGGTGTTCGTCACTCCCACCAACCTCGACGAGACGGTCGCGCGGTGGGTGGTCGACAACCGCTCCGAACCGTGGATCACCGTCGCGCATGTCGTCACGGTCACCGGCAATACGCTCCCGATGGCGCTGGTCACCCTTGCCGTGGTGATCGTCCTCGCCGTGCGTCGGTACACGGTCGACGCGGTGTTCCTCGGTGCCGGCGCGCTGATCGGCTACCTGCTCATGGTGGGGCTCAAGCATCTTTTCCGCCGACCGCGCCCACCCGAGGTGAACCGGCTCGTCGACATCGACACGTTCTCGTTCCCGTCGGGCCACTCGATGATGAGCATGGTGATCTTCGGCCTGTTGGCCATCGTCGCCTACCGGCACGTCGACTGGGTCCGACGACACCGTTGGGTGTTGCTCATCGCTCCGCTGTGGTCGATCGCCATCGGCTGCACCCGAATCTATCTCGGCGTCCACTGGACGACGGACGTGCTCGCTGGCTGGCTGTTGGGTGCTGCCTGGGTGGGTCTGTGCGCACTGGCTCTCGTCTGGTTCGAGTCGTCGCGCAGGGACCTCGACGTGCGGGTCGGCAGGACGGCCACCTGAATTGGTCCGCCCGAAGGATGGCGGGGTTGTCGACGTGCCGCTTTACTTGAACGATGCCGCATCCTGGGCCGGGTTCATCGGACGAATCGCCAGAATCTCCGGGGCAGGAGATGTCCGAGTCGCCGACCGCGATCGAGCCGGTCGCCGATCCGACGGTGATACCGAGCGACCCGGATCAACCGGCGCCCGAAGAATCTCCGACGGTCATGGAGCCGATCGACCGGACCGAGTTGCGCAAGACGGTGCAGCATCGCATCGACTTGCAGAAGGACACGCAGCCGGCACCACCCAGTGCGCCAGGTTCGGCCGCCGCCGGCCCGACGTCCATCGGTGCGACCATGCCCAACGCCATGCCGCCCAACGCCAGCCCCTACCAGGCCACCCAGATGGCGCCGTCCACGCCGTTCCCGGCGATCGCGCCGCAACAGGGCCCGCCACCTGGCATGCCACCACCTGGCTATTGGGGTCCGCAGGGCCCGCCGCCCCAGAAGCGTTCGCGCGCACCGTGGATCGTGTCGGGCATCGTGCTGGTGTGCGTGATCGCCCTCGTCGTCGGCGGTGTGATCTTCTGGCAACAGAAGGAGTCCGACGACGACTTGCCCGAACTCGTCGCCGGACAACTCACCGGGTCCTATCCGAGCGCGCCGAGCAGCGCGGCGTGGACGGTGACTCCGCAGGATGTCGGCGGTAGCTACTTCCAGTCGGTGTTGCCCGAGGCCAACATGTACGGAGCTGTCGGCGCTGTGCACGACGGCGACACACTCGTGACCCTCATCTCGCAGTCTCAGTACGGCGGAACCGACGCCACGCGGAACCTGGTCGGCGTCAACGTGACGACCGGTCAGAACTGGAAACTCAGCGAACTGGTGCGTGCGTGCTCAGACGCCATCGTCGACCACACGATCGCGTGCTATGGATCGTCGAACGTCTACTTCGTCGACACCCGCACCGGTACTGCCACGGCGACGGCCGTCTTGCCGACGAGTCAGCCGTACGGAATCGCCTTCAACGGCCGAGCCGCGTTCGTGCGCCATTTCGACAGCGATGGCTTACACATCACCAAGGTCACACGGTCAGGGACCGAGTGGGAGAAGAGCCTCACCCTCCCCGACGGTTTGCCGACCGGTGACTCGTCACGGTTCACGGCATCCACGTCGCTGGTCGCCTCGGGTGGTGCCAACGTCGTCGTGGTTTCGGCAGATGACGGTCGAGAGATTGTGTCGAAGCCCGGAACCGCCCAGATCACGGCACTGCCCGATGGATCGCTGCTGGCCGTCACGGGCTCGGTGAACTCCGGCTCCCCGAGCAAGGGGCCGGTCCTTCACGTTCGGTCGGATGGTTCGACCACCTCGTTCGAAGGTTCATACTTTGCGATTCCCGAGGTGTCGACGCCGGCGCAACGCGGCTATGTCGCGATCGGCGGCGGATTCACGAGCCTCGACGACAAAACCACCAGGTGGACGTCCTCGGCACTGAGCCAGGATGTCCAGATATTGGTCGCCGACGATCGCGAGACCGTTGTCGTCACACGTGATCAGGGTTCGGGTGCGCAGCTCGTCTCCCTCGACACGACGACGGGAGCGCAGCGCTGGACGCAGCCTGTGAACGGCGTGAGTTATCTGTCGGACGGCCCCGGCGTCGTCGACGGCGAGCGAGTGATCATCGCGAAGAATGGGGGTCTCGCGGCGGTGGACATGGCATCCGGCGCGTCGGTGTGGTCGCTCTCGGCGCCCGCGGTCGGGAGTCGTTCGGATGCGACCGGCAATTCGGCCCCGCGAATCTTTGCGATCGGAGATCGCATCGTCACGGTGACCGCCGATGCCATCACCGCTCTGGCCCCCACCGGCCCACGCGCCATCGTGCCCGGTACCACGCGAGACACGACCAGCGACAACGGTTCCGGCGACGACGAGTACGTGACCGCGTGCGGGAGTCCGCCGGTGTTCACCCCGGAGTCGTTCCGGACGACGAGTGGCGGCCTCGGGGTGCGGATGAAGGTGTCGGCCCAGTGCCCCGGCGGCGATATCCTGTTCGGTCCGCGGACGCGGATCACGATCAAGGACGGCGGCGACCTCGTCGCGTCGGGGAATTTCGACTTCTCCCAAGCGCCCATTGCGGTTCCGTCGCTTGACGACGCCGGGGAGGGCCTCACGATGGAGCTGACCTATCCGCCGGGCTCGTTCTTCCGCCTTCCGGACACGCTGGCCACGCAGTCGGGTTCGGACCGTTTCCTGGTCGATTGCGACAAGGGCCCGACGAACGGACAGCCACCTGCGCTGACGGTGCCGGACGGCGGCGCGAGCGCACCGCCGGTGACCGCGACCGGCCCGGCCCTGCCCGCGGGCACCAACATCACCGCCACGAGCGTCGATGCGTTACGGGTGCAGGCCAATTCGGACCGCGCGTTCATCCTGGCCAACCTGAACAATCGGTGGGTCGCGCAGCTCAGCTCCAAACGTCCGGGGTTGAACGCGGAAGGCCGGATCTGGGACAACCAGGCCATTCTCGACGAGTTCTTGGCCCTGCGCCTGCGGTTCAGCGACGTGCGCCTGCTCTACAGCGACGAGTGGCCGGTGTTCAGTTACAAGGGCTGGTGGGTGACCGTGGCGGCGGCCACCTTCCCGGGGCCCGACCAGGCCAACAACTGGTGTCGGGCACAAGGATTCGACAAGGAGCATTGTTTCGCCAAGCTGGTGAGCAGCACCGCGGGACCCGACGGTTCGACCAGATATTGGTCGTAACGCCCGGCCACTCGACGTCGTCTGCGACACCTACCCCAAGTGGCTGCGGTGGCGACCCGCGCCACGTACGGTCATCGACATGGATTTTTCTCCGTCACCGCGATCGGCAGATCTGACCGAGCGGGTTCGAGCATTCATCGCCGCCGAGGTCGACCCTGTCGAGCCGGACATCCACCGCGACATCGCGAGCCGTCGCGAGGGCGGTGGTGACCCGTGGGTGCCGTCGCCCCTGATCGCCGAACTGCAGGCCAAGGCACGCAAGGAAGGACTGTGGAACCTCTTCCTGCCCGAGGCGCACGCAGGGCAGTACGCAGCTGACTTCGGGACCGACGGTGGCGCCGGGCTGTCGAATGTCGATTACGCTCCGCTCGCCGAGGCGATGGGTGCATCGACGCTCGGTCCGTTGGTCTTCAACTGCAGCGCACCCGACACCGGGAACATGGAGGTGCTGCTGCGTTACGGCACCGCCGAGCAGCGGTCGCAGTGGTTGGAACCGTTGTTGCGCGCCGACATTCGCAGCGCCTTCTGCATGACCGAGCCGGGCGTCGCCAGTTCGGATGCCACCAACATGGCCGCCACGGTGGTGCCCGACGGCGAGGACGTCGTCATCAATGGCATCAAGTGGTTCTCGACAGGCGTCGGACATCCCGATTGCAAAGTACTGATCTTCATGGGCGTCACCGACGCGGAGGCCGATCGGCATGCTCGGCACACCATGGTGCTCATCCCGATCGACGCGCCGGGTGTTCGGGTCGAGCGGATGCTCACCACGATGGGCTACTTCGACGAGCCGTTCGGGCACGGCGAGGTGTCGTTCACCGATGTGCGGGTGCCGGCATCCAACGTCCTGCTCGGGCCCGGTCGGGCCTTCGAGATCGCCCAGGGCCGACTCGGCCCGGGCCGCGTCCATCACTGTATGCGCGCCATCGGGCTTGCCGAACGAGCTCTGGAACTCGGTGTGCGACGCGCGCTTTCGCGCGAGGCATTCGGGCGGCCACTGGCCAAGCTGGGCGGCAACTCCGAACGTATCGCCGATGCCCGTATCGCGATCAACCGGTCGAGGCTGTTGGTCCTGCACGCCGCATGGCTGCTCGACCAGGGCATGGGTCGCGAGGCGCTCTCCGCAGTGAGCGAGATCAAGGTCGAGGTGCCCAACATGGCGCTCGACGTCATCGACCTCGCAATCCAGCTGCACGGCGGCGGCGGACTGACCGACGACTTCCCGCTGGCGGCGGCGTGGGTGGGTGCACGGTCGCTGCGTCTCGCCGACGGGCCCGACGAGGTCCACCGCAGCGTCGTCGCACGCCTGGAACTGGCCAAGTACCGATAGTGAGAGGACAGGACATGGCTGAGGGGGAGAGCGGGGCCACCGCAGTCCGGGCCGAGGACGAGTTCGACGTCGAGCGGGTCGCGTCCTGGCTCGGCGAGAATGCGGGCATCGGCGAAGTACCCGAGGTTCGGCAGTTCTCGGGCGGTGCGTCGAATCTGACCTACCTGCTGCACTATTCGGACCGGGACCTGATCCTGCGCCGTGCACCGCGCGGCACCAAGGCCCGCGGCGCCCACGACATGGGACGGGAGTACCGAATCCAGTCGCGGCTGGGCACGGTGCTGCCCTACATCGCACCGCTGGTGGCCTTCTGCGACGACGACGAGGTGCTCGGTGCGGACTTCTACGTGATGGGCCGCATCGACGGGGTGATCCCGCGTCGGGACTGGCCTGCCGACGTGCCGCTCGACGCCGAGAAGGCCCGACGGTTGTGCCACAACTTCATCGACACGCTCGTCGAACTGCATTCTGTGGATCCGGAGAACGCCGGACTCGCCGACCTCGGCAAGGGTTTCGGCTACGTTCGCCGACAGGTCGACGGCTGGACCACCCGGTTCCGCAACGCGCACACCGACGACGTGCCCGAGTTCGAGGCCGAGATGGCCTGGATCGCCGAGCACCAGCCCGACGACGTGGCGAACTGCGTCATCCACAACGACTACAAACTCGACAACGTCGTCCTCGACAACGCCGACGTCAGCCAGGTGATCGGCATCCTGGATTGGGAGATGGCGACCCTGGGCGATCCGTTGATGGATGTGGCCGGTTCGCTCGCGTACTGGGTCCAGGCCGACGACGACGCCGCGATGCAGGCCATCCGGCGGGTCCCGACCAACCTGCCCGGCATGGTGTCGCGTCGCGAGTTCGTCGAACGGTACTGCGAGCGAATGGGTTTCGACATGACCCCGGATCGCTGGCGCTGGTACGAGGCGTTCGGGCTGTTTCGGGCGGTCGTGATCGCCCAGCAGATCTACTACCGCTACTACCACGGTCAAACCCACAATCCCGCGTTCGCACGGATGGGTGACGCAATCGGACTGCTGGGCTCGCGCATGCGGGCGACGATCGCGGGGGAGTGACTCGGCGAGCCGCCGGACCACTGAAAGTAGCGGAGGTTCTTCCCCTACTTTCTGCCCCTGCTTGTTGAGTCGTCCGCGAGAAAATCCGCGGGGAGGACTCCAGGAGTAGGGGACGAGTCTCTTCCCCTACTTTCGGTGCGGCTCAAGGCCGGACGACCACCCGTCCGAGTGAGCGTCGGCATGTCGCGACTTAGAAACCGCGTGTCTGGTCAGAAACCCGATGCGCGCCAGCGGATTCTGGCCAGGCCTGAGGTTTCTGGCCGCATGCGCGGATTCTTGAGCAGGCTCACGCAATTCCGCCTCCACGATCGCCGACGCCGTCGGCGGGTGGGTCGCTGATCCGAAGAATACTGCTTTCGGTCTGCTGACCTGCGGGAATCTGTACCTGGGAGCCCAGTCAAGTGCACAGTGGATGTGGTCGGGCTGGGGCGTACAGACATCCGACGGGATTGGCGGCGTGTTCCTGTGGTCTCACCGGACGCCCCCGGCCCTTCCCGGCTCCTCGACTGCCGACGGCGTCGGCAGTACGAAATCAGCGGTTCTTGTTCACACGCCGCCAACTGCTCGCTATGCTTCATATATGAAACGTGAAGTGAGACCGGTGTGACGGCGACGGCCATCGTGGTCGGGGTGGTGGCCGTCCTCGTCGTACTCGGAGTCCTCGGGCTGCTGGCGCTGTTCGTCTTGTACGGCCTGGCGTCCAAGCCCAACCGCTTCGCGGTGCGGGACATGACGCTCGATGATGTCGACGACTACATCGAGCGTCGGGCGGCGTTCGCGATCACCATCGTGGAGACCACGCCGCTGCCGCGCCGCGAGGTCTGGGAGCGCCTGACCGAGGCGCCCTACCTGAGTTCCCTGCCGTTGCTGCGGGGTCCCGAGTGGTCGGTGTCCGGATCTGAACGCGTCGCGGTCGGGGCGACGCGCACCATGTCCGGCACCGTCCTCTCGGTGTCACAGCGTCTCGCCGATGTCGAGGAGCGGGAGCGGATCGTGCTGATCGGTACCGGAGTGTCGGTGCCTTTCGCCATCAAGAATTTCGCGGAACGCTTCACCCTCACCGATGGCGAACGCCTCAACACGATCACCGTGACGTGGGAGATCGCCGGCTCACCGAAGTGGGTGGGCTTCCTGCCATGGCGTTGGGGTGCTCCGCTGATTCGGCCGGTACTCGCGTTCGTCCTGCGGCATATTTTGCGGCTCAAGCCATTCCGGCGTCCGGGGACGACGGCCGGCCGCGCGGGTCAGTCCAGCCCCTCCTGAGCGCCGCGCGCACCTCGGCGCACACCGGCGCGCTGAACGCCGACGATCGTCGTTCCCAGCAGGCCAACCCCCAGGCCCACCAGGCAGACCGCCAGTGCGCGGTCGCCGCCGGTGCCGGTGGCCCAGACGACCACAGTGGCCACGGCCCAGGCCAGCATCCCGACGACGATCACCGGTTCCGGCGCACGCAACACGCGTGGGAGTTGCGGGATCTGCGCTGCGTCGACCATGCCACCAGGGTAGCTTTCGAGGGTGCCCACCGATTCGTCGAGCGAGCCCACCACACCGTCGAACGCGCCCGGGGCGCTTGACCGGTTCTTCAAGATCTCCGAACGTGGCTCCGCGCTGAATCGCGAGGTCCGCGGCGGCCTCGTCACCTTCTTCACGATGTCCTACATCGTGCTGCTCAACCCGATCATCATCGGCGGTATCCCGGCCACCGACGGCCAGCCCGCGAAGAACGCCGACGTCCTGGGCAACGTGCTGCCGCTGGCGCAGGTCGCCGCGGTGACCGCCCTGGTCGCAGGCGTGATGTCGATCCTGTTCGGTCTGGTTGCCAACTACCCGTTCGCGATTGCGACCGGGCTGGGTATCAACAGCCTGCTCGCCGTCACGATCGCCCCCGAGGTGACGTGGCCCGAGGCCATGGGACTGGTGGTGATCGACGGCATCATCATCGTGCTGCTCGCGGTCACCGGGTTCCGCACGGCGGTGTTCAACGCGATTCCGGCCGAGCTGAAGGCCGCGATCGCCGCCGGCATCGGCGCGTTCATCGCGTTCATCGGCTTCGTGGATGCCGGGTTCGTCACCAAACCCGAGGCAGGCACCACGCCGGTCCAGCTCGGCAGCGAGAACTCGATCACCACCGTTCCGACGTTGATCTTCACGATCGGTGTCTTGGTGATGGGTGTCCTGGTGGTGCGGAAGGTCCCCGGCGGCCTGTTGATCGGGATCGTCATCATGTCGGTGGTGGCGATCATCGCCGAGGCGGTCTTCGATCTCGGTTCATCCCAGGACAATCCCGACGGTTGGAGTCTGTCCATCCCGCAACTACCCGATGGTCTCGGCGGGCTGCCCGATCTCGCGCTCGTCGGCAACGTCGACATCTTCGGTGCGTTCACACGGATCGGGGTGCTCGCGGCGTCGGTGTTCGTGTTCGCCCTGGTGCTGTCGAACTTCTTCGACGCGATGGGCACGATGACCGGCCTGGGCAAAGAGGCCGGTCTGGCCGATGACAAGGGAAATCTGCCCGGGATCGGTCGGGCGCTGGTGGTCGAGGGCACCGGCGCCATCGTCGGTGGTGCCGCGTCGTCGTCGTCGAACACGGTCTTCGTCGAATCGGCCTCGGGTATCGCCGAGGGCGCGCGGACCGGCCTGGCGAACGTGGTCACCGGTCTGCTGTTCCTGGCCGCCATGTTCCTGACCCCGCTCTACGAGGTGATCCCGCTGGAAGCGGTGACGCCCGCGCTCGTGGTGGTGGGTGCACTCATGATCGGTCAGCTGCGGTCCATCGACTTCACCCGCTTCGACTACGCACTGCCGGCATTCCTGACAGTGGTCGTGATGCCCTACACGTATTCGATCGCCAACGGCATCGGCGTGGGATTCATCAGTTGGGTCGTCATGGCCACCGCTGCGGGCAGGGCACGTTCGGTCCATCCGCTGATGTGGGGGATCGCGGCGATCTTCATCGCCTACTTCGCGAGGGCGCCGATTTCGGATTTGCTCAACTGAACATTCTCACCCAGTTGGTATGAATTGGGAAACGGTTGTCGTCTGATTGGCCCAATTGGCCTGGTCTGCGCTGCGTAAACAGGGTGAACGACTAGTTAGTGAACTACGCTAAGCGCGTGCACTCACCGTACGGGGACGGGAGCCTGGCGGGCGATTTGTCGCTGGCCGTGGTCCGATTCGCGCGGCGCCTTCGGGGGCGCCGCGAGAACAAGCTTGTTTCACTCACTCAGTTGTCGGCGTTGTCCACACTGCACCACGAGGGGCCGATGACGCCCGGTGCACTTGCAGCCGCCGAACGCGTCCGCCCGCCGTCGATGACCCGGGTGATCGCCTCGCTGTCCGATCTGGGCATGATCAAACGCGAACCGCACCCGACGGACGGCCGGCAGGCGATCGTGACGCTCGCCCCGGCGGGGATGGAAGTGGTCACCGAGGAATTGGCGGCCCGCAAGGCGTGGCTCAGCGACCGGCTTCGGGAACTCACGCCCGACGAGCGCGACACCCTCCGCGACACGGTGCTGATCCTCAACAAGGTCCTCGCCGACACCGAGGACTGATTCGCCGTCAGAAGAACGTGCCCGCAAAGGGTGCGCGTTCGGTGGCGAAGGCCTGGTCGAGCGACTGCAGGATCTCCGGCGATGCGGTCCACAGCCGACCTGCCGCCGCGAACGTCGACGGCCGGATGCCGCCGAGATAGATCGATGACAAGACGGCGGTGTCGAGCCGTACGGTCGGCGTCGCGGATGACGGTGCGACGATCGCACCCCCATGGCGGACGGCGACATCGAAAACACCTCCGTGCCCACGGAATTCGTCGACGACCTCGATCACCGCGTCGAGGTCCGCGGCATACTGCCGGGCGCCGAGTGCCGCAGGAACGTCGAGAATGCGCAGCCACATGGTGTCGGCGCGTCCGGTCAATTCGACGGCGCGCAGGTCCGTGAGTTTCGCGGGCAACGGGTCGTCGGCGGGGATCGCGGCGGTCACCGACGGGATCAGGTCGAGGCTCGTGAGCACGCGCCACAGTTCCGTGTGTGCATCGTCGGTGGCCGTGACCACCTCCTTGACCTCGGCGTGCACCTTGCCCGAATCCTGCTTGATGATCCGGTAGGACGCATAGCCGTCGTCGTGCAGGAGATAGTGCAGTCCGCTCCCGGCGAAAGGTCGTTCGGAGGGGCGGTCGGCCAGCAGCGGCCGCCACCACGCCGGTGTGCGACCGAGTGCGCCGGGGGTGGTGCGAGTCCAGCGGGCATGCAAGTCGGGAACCGCCGCGTCCACCTCGTCGCCGTCGGCATAGTGGACCGGCGAACCCTCCGGTTGGGACGCACGCATCCGTGCTCGTCCCGGCGTGATCTTCACGTCGTGGGCGAAGGTGGCGGGCCCGAAGCCGAACCGCTCGTAGATGGTGCCCTCGCTGGCGGTGAGGATCGCGAAGATCTGACCGTCGGCCTCCCACTGCTCGAACAGCTCCGTGAGCATGGTGCGCAGGATGCCGCGCCTGCGGTGCGTGGCGGCGACCGACACCCACGACAACCCGGCCGCGTTGCGCACCGAGCCGCCCGGCACGGTCATCGTCATCCGGTAGAACATCGACACCCCGACCAGCGGCGCCGGATCGAGGGCGGCGTCGCGGACCAGGACGATGTCGGAGTCGGCGACCTTGCCCCGCAGGTCCGTACGTTCGTCATCGGGCAGCGGGTTGCGCATCGCGAAGGCACGCGCGTCGGTGGCGATGATGTCGTCCCAGTCGGCGTCGGTGGCGCGTCGCAGGGACAGCCCGCTCGTAGAAGTGATGGTCACACCTCCACCGTATCCATCCCGGGCCGGCGATCGTCGCAACCCTTCGCGTTGCGGCGCGAGTGCCGGCGATGATGCGCGGCGATGGCACACTGTTGCGGTGCCGGAACTCGCCGTCGACGTGATCGACATCGACGACCCCGCCGATCCGCGGGTGGACGATTTCCGCGACCTCAGCTCGGTCGATCGTCGTCCCGACCTCCCGACGCTGCCGGGTGGCCGGCCGGGAAAGGCGTTGGTCGTCGCAGAGGGCGTGCTGGTCGCACAGCGGATGATTGCGTCGCGGTTCGCGCCGCACGCGTTTCTCGGGGTAGGCAAACGTCTCGACGAACTCGACACCGATCTGCGGAGCGGTGCGTTGGCCGGCGTTCCGTTCTACCGAGCGACTGCCGACGTGATGGCCGAGGTGGTCGGGTTTCACCTCAATCGCGGTGTGCTCGCCGTCGCCCGACGCGCACCGGTCCTCTCCGTCGATGCCGCTCTCGAATCCGCGCGCAGCGTGGTGATCCTCGAGGGCGTCAACGATCACGAGAACATCGGCAGCATCTTCCGCAACGCCGCGGGACTCGGTGTCGACGCGGTCCTCTTCGGCGCCGGCTGCGCCGACCCGCTCTACCGGCGGTGCGTCCGCGTGTCGATGGGGCACGCACTGCTCGTGCCGTTCGCACAGTTCGACGAGTGGCCCTCTGGTCTCGACGCCGTGCGCGACCAGGGTTTCCGCCTGGTCTCTCTCACTCCGGATCCCGCTGCGGTGACGCTTGCGGACGCGGTGCGGACGGAGAAGGTCGGGTTCCTCGTGGGTGCGGAAGGCCCGGGACTCACCGCGTCGGCCATGGCCGCCACCGATGTGCGCGCACGAATTCCGATGAGTCGCGGTACCGATTCGCTCAACGTCGCAACGGCCGCGGCGATCGCGTTCTATGAACGCGTCCGGTCCGGCACGATGGAGGGATGACCGGCGGCGCAGAACACCCCGCGGAACCGACTCCGTGGTTGTTCGGACTGATCGTCGCTGTGGCGTGCGCGGTCTTCGCGACGCTGGTCCTGATCGGGCTGTACGACCTCGTCGGCAACGCGCAGCGGTGGCTGGGTCTGGTGGCGGTCGCGGTGGTCGCCGGCGGGCTCGGCTGGACCCTGTGGGAGTTGCGTTTCCGAGCGGTGCTGCGCTGGATCGTCTGGGGCCTGCTACTGGGGATGCTCGCCGGCGCCGCGTCGTCGGTGGCTTTGTTCGCCGTGGGTCGTTGAGTTGGCGCCTCACGGAAGTCTGCCGACCGGCCGGCCATCCGCCACGCATCGTGCTCGGTTATCCCCCATCGGTGGTCGATGCGCTGAAAAGCGTTCTGCGCCAAGTACGGTCTCCGCATGCCATCTACGTTTCAGGCTCTGGCTGTAGCGCTTCTTGCACTCCTTCCAGGTGCACTCTGCGAAGTTGCGCGGGAGCGGAGATCAGGCTGATGGGGCCTGCGCGGAACCGATCAGACCGGAGGCCAGACTCTTCGAACTAGCGACCGACTCGCCGACGTCGTCGGCGATCGTGGAGGCGGGAAGAGTGCGGCCTCATCGCAGAAACCGCATTGGTCGCCAGAAACCGCTGGTGCACCTCGGGTTTCTGACCAGACACGCGGTTTCTGAAACCACGACTCGCCGACGACGCGCGTGGGAGGTCGGCGAA
>NZ_JBEXMX010000113.1:0-12340 GCF_040610755.1 Gordonia sp. NPDC003585
GTGCGTGCTGCTGGCCGCGTGCGCCGCGCCCGAAACCGGCAACGGCAGATCGACCGGCGTGCCCGCCACACCCGGCGAGTACGCGACGGGTGGCGTCATCGAGTACGGCCACGAGCAGGAGCCGCCGTGCATCCATGGCGGATGGGTCCAGAATGCTTATCTGGCACGGCAATACCTCGACAACCTGGTCTCCCTCGCCGACGACGGGCGCGTGGTGCCGTGGTTGGCGAACAGCTGGGACATCTCACCGGACCGGCGGACCTACACCTTCCACTTGAAGCCGGGTGTGCGGTTCAGCGATGGCACCGACGTCGACGCCGCGGCGGTCAAGACCACCTTCAACTCCTACCTCAACCCCGACAATCCGAACGGTACAGTCGTCTCCTACATCGGGCAGTACTTTGCCTCCGACGAGGCGATCGACAAGTACACCTATCGGCTGCATCTCAAACAGCCGTACAGCCCGCTGCTCACGGTGATCACGCAGGGCTACTTCGGGATTCAGTCGGCCAAGGCGCTGGCCCGCGGGACCAAGGCGAACTGCTCGACCCCGGTGGGATCCGGTCCGTTCATCATCGAACGCTGGGATCGCAACCGCAGCATCACCTTTGTCCGCAATCCGAACTACAACTCGGCGCCGGCCAACGCGAGGCACCAGGGCCCGGCATACGTGGACAAGGTGATCTGGAAGTTCTTGAAAGACCCGGTACTTCGGTACGGCTCGCTCACCAGCGGATCGTCGGACGTGATCTACAACGTGCCCGCCATCAACTGGACGGCGGCAACACGGTCCTTCCAGACCCGCCAGTACGTCACACCCGGGCGCCCGAATGCGATCACGCTCAACGTAGCCAACAAGCCGTTCGACGACGTGCGTGTCCGGCAGGCGTTCGCTTTCTCCGCCGACCGCGAACGGGCCGTCAAGACAGCCTTTTTGGGCGTGGTGCCGTTCAACGCCAACGGCGCGCTCAGCCAGAGCACGCCGAACTACGACCCGCAGTCCGGTGCCTATCCATACGACCCGGCCCGCGCGAATGCGCTACTGGACCAGGCCGGCTGGACCGGACGCGACGCAGACGGCACCCGTACCCGTGGAACCGAACGACTGACCGCTCGCGTGGTCTACGCGGCCGACGCGATCATCGGGCCCGAGGGTGCGGCGGTCCTGCAGGACATTGCCTACCAGGCAAAGCAGATCGGATTCGACCTCACCCTCGTGCCCGCGACGCAGATTGCCTACTTCGGCGGCCAGTACGCCAAGTCGAACACCTACGACGCGTACGTCGGCTACTGGACGAGTCCGACGCCGGGTCTGCTCTACATCAACTGGCGACAACGCCTGGAGGGCAACCCGAATCCCTACAACAACGCCTTCTACAACGATCCGCATCTGCAGCAGGTGATCGAGCAGGCCAACTCGTCGGCCGACCCCACCCAGCAGCAGGAACTGTATCGCCAGGCCCAGCGGATCATCGGCGACCAGGCGCTTGCCATCGGGCTGTACACGCAGACCACATCGCTCGCGATGTCGCCGAAGCTGCATGACGTGTGGATCGAGAAGTCCCAGGGCGAACCGGTGTTCGCGGATGCGAGGTTTGTGCGATGACGTTGTCCGACAGCACGATCGAGAAGGAAGCACCAAGCTCTTCCGTCGGCGCCAAGAGGGGCGGGGAGGCGCGGTGGCGCCCATCGCCGACGGTCACGCGCTGGCTGGGCAGAATCGGATCGGGGGTCTTCGTCCTGTGGGCGGCGGCGACCGTCACCTTCTTCCTTCAGGTCCTCGCGCCCGGCGATCGCGCCACACTGCTGCTCAATCTGTCGTCGGGGCAGAGCCGCGAGCGCACCCCCGACGAGATCGCACCGATCAACGCGCAGTACGGATTCGACGATTCGATCTGGCAGCAGTACCTGCACTACCTGCAGGGTTTGCTGCACGGCGACCTCGGAACCTCCTACCAGTTGCAGGAGTCGGTGACCACGATCATCGCCGATCAGGTCGGCCCCACCCTGGTCCTCACGTTCAGCGCTCTGGTCGTCGCATGGCTGATCGTGCTGGTGCTGACGACCCTCACCGCCGGGCGTCGGGGATTCTGGGGAGGCGCGGGATCGTTCATCGAGACCGTCAACGCCGGTCTGCCGCAGTACTGGATCGGCTCCATTTTGCTTGTGGTGTTCGCCATCAATCTCGGCTGGTTCCCGGTGGAAAGTGGAACGGGTCTGTGGGGCTTGGTGTTACCCGTTCTCACGCTCGCCATCCCACTGTCCGGCTTCCTCGGGCAGATCGCCCGCGACGAGTTCGCCCGCGCACTGGATCAGCCGTTTGTGCTCACGGCCCGCAGCCGTGGCCTCGGAGATCTGTCGGTGCGGTCGCGACATGTGCTGCGCCACTCCGTGCTTCCTGCGGTGACGGTGTCGGGCTGGGCGATGGGTGCGCTGCTCTCGGGTGCGGTGATCGCCGAAACCGTCTTCGCCCGTGCCGGTATCGGCCAAACCCTGGTGGCGGCGGCGAGCTCGCGCGACGTCCCGCTGGTCGGCGGGATCGTGGTCTTCGTCGCCTTCATCTACGTCATCGCGAATCTCGTGGTGGACGCGCTCTACACCGTGATCGACCCCAGGATCGAGGTCCCATGACACTCATAGCACCCCGCACGAGAACCGGCACCGCGGCCGGGCCGTCGAACAAGGTCGGGCGCTGGCCGCTACCGTCGACAGTCACCGCCGCCGTCGTCGTGTTGGTCCTGCTGGTGGTGGCCACCGTCGCGCCGGCCCTGCTCGCGCCCTATGATCCGTACGCGATCAACCTCGACGCCGTGTTGTCGCCGCCGTCGTGGGCACATCCGTTCGGTACGGATCTCTCCGGGCGAGACCTGCTGAGCCGCATCATCTATGGCACCCGGCAATCGCTCGAGATCGGGCTTGGCGCGGTAGCGATCGCCTCGGTGCTGGCCGTGCTGCTGGGTATCGCGGCCGGACTGTCGAGCGGCATCGCCCGCGCACTGGCCAATCGGTGGATCGAGGTGATGTTCGCCTTCCCGACCGTCCTGCTCGGACTACTGCTGGTGTCGGTCTTCGGACCCGGTCCCACGACCCTGGTGTTCGCGATCGGGATCGGCATAGCGCCCGGGTATGCGCGCATCGTGCGCGGTCAAGTGCTGGCGGTCCGCAACGCGCCGTATGTCGAGGCCGCGACCGCGATCGGCCACCCGCGGTCGCGAATCCTGTTCCAGCACATCGCTCCCAACGCGCTGCGGCCGATGATCGTGACCGTCACCCTCGGAATCGGACAGGCCATCATCTGGGCGTCGGGCCTCGCCTACCTCGGACTCGGTGTTCCGCCGCCGGCACCCGAATGGGGTGCGCTGCTCGACGCCGGTCGCACCTACATCACCGTCGCGTGGTGGTTGGAGATCTTCCCCGGCCTGGTGATCGTGGTGGTGGCACTGGCCTTCACCACTTTCGGGCGCTACCTCGGTAACCGACTGGAAGGAATCAAACGATGAGCGTCGACACTGCAGAACGCGTGCGCGCACCCAAGCTGGTGGACGTGCAGGATCTGCGAATCTCGTTCGGTGGCAAGGAGATCGTCAAGGGCATCTCCTTCGACGTCTCCGCAGGCGAATGCCTGGCCATCGTGGGCGAATCCGGCTCTGGGAAGTCGGTGACCGCACGCACACTGATCGGCTTGACCGGCGAAGGTGCTGAGATCGATGCTGCGACGCTGACTTTCGACGGTCAGAACCTGCTCGGACGCACTGACCGGCAATGGCGCGGACTTCGCGGTGAGCAGATCGGCTTCGTCCTCCAAGACGCGCTGGTGTCTCTCGATCAACTCCGCACCGTCGGTAGCGAGATCGACGAGGCGCTCGGCAACTATGGAGTGCGGACGTCCGGTCGGCTGAACCGTGCGCTGCGCGAGGAGCGGGTGGTGGAACTCCTCGACCTCGTCGGCGTGCCCGAGCCGCGAGTGCGTGCGCGGCAGCGTCCGCACGAACTGTCCGGCGGCCTACGACAACGCGCGCTCATCGCGTCGGCGCTGGCTCGCGACCCGAAGCTGCTCATCGCCGACGAACCGACCACCGCGCTCGATGCCACTGTGCAGGCGCAGATTCTGGACGTGCTGGCCGAGGCCAAGGGACGGGGCAACGGGATCATCCTCATCTCGCACGACCTCGCTGTCGTCTCGCGGGTCGCCGATCGTGTTGCCGTGCTGAGGGACGGCGAGATCGTCGAATATGGTCCCACTCGTGATGTTTTGACCCGCCCGTCGCACGAGTACACGCGAAGTCTCCTCGCGGCCGTACCGTCGCGTGCGTCCAAGGGCACGCTGCTCACCAGCGGGGACACCCTGCCGGCCGCACCCGCGCCGGCCCACGATCGGCCGCTCGCGCTGCAGGTCCGCGACCTGCACAAGACGTTCACCGGCAAGGCACGCACCCAGAAGGCGGCGGTCAACGGCGTCAGCTTCGACCTCGAGCCGGGCAAGACTCTGGGCATCGTCGGCGAATCCGGGTCTGGCAAGTCCACCACGGCTCGCATCGTGCTGGGCCTGACGACACCCGACGAGGGGAGTGTGGAACTCAACGGCCGTCCGTGGAGCGCACTGAACGATGCGCAGCGTCGGGCGTCGCGGCACCTGATCTCGGTCATCTACCAGGACCCGCTGAGTTCCTTCGATCCCCGCTGGACCGTCGAACGAATCCTGCGTGATGCGTTGCGTGCCGGACGCGGCCCCGGTGTCGACGTCGACGCCGCGGTCTCGAAACTTCTCGACCAGGTCGGCCTGTCCGACGAGTTCCGTACACGCCACCCGCTCCGGTTATCTGGCGGTCAGCGGCAGCGCGTGGCGATCGCTCGTGCGCTCGCACCCGAGCCGTCGGTCATCGTGTGCGACGAGCCGGTGTCGGCGCTCGACGTCTCCATCCAGGCCCGCATCCTCGATCTCCTCGCGCGCCTGCAGGCGGAAACCGGCGTCGCACTCGTGTTCATCTCGCACGACCTCGGCGTCATCCACCACGTCAGCGACGACATCCTCGTCATGCGCGACGGCGAGGTGGTGGAGTACGGCACGGCCGACGCCGTCTTCGAGACCCCGCGCCACCCGTACACCCGCTCGCTGCTCGATGCCGTGCCGCGGATCGACGCCGGGGAGCTGGTGGCCTGACGCCCCACCGCCGGCTGCAGCCTGCGTGAGGCCCTCCCGATGGCTGAGGTGCGAGCCTGCGAGCCTCGAAGACCCTGGTGAGATGACATTGTCGTCTCACCAGCCCTTCGAGGCAGGGAGCGGTAGGTGCTCGGCTGGCGCCTCGGGCACCTCGGCTCAAGGAGCGGTGTCGGCAGTCAGGCTCGCCACAACCGTGGCTACACGACGCGCACGGGTCTCGTCCTTCTTGGCGTCGGCCACTGACCGCGCGTGCTCCTTGCGCTTCGTGTAGGAGAGCCGATCGAAGGCCGCCCCGAGTGCAGGGTCGGTAGAGAGCGCCTCGGCCAGCGCCGGCGGGACGTCGACTTCGCGCGGGGCATCGTCGAACGTGATTGTGACATCGACCTTCTCACCGATCTCGACACCGAGTTCGGTCCGTGCGGCCTTGCTCAGGCCGACCATGTTCTCGCCGCCCATCCGGGCCAGACGCGCGGCGCGCGACGTGCCGGCGATCGTGATCGTGACCGGGAAGGCCTTCGATCCACCTCCCAGCGCCGCTGCTTGCTCGTCGGTCAGGATCACGGCCGCGGCGGGTCCGCGCGGCTCCAGCACCGTGGTCAAGGTGAGCTGTTCGGTCGCCGGCATGATCATCTCCTCGGTCCGCGCATGTCCGTCCCTCGAGTGTGACCAATCCGCGGGCTCATGTCATCGAGCCGCCGCAAGCGATCCCCTTCATGGTGGTAGTGCCGGATCATTTCGGCGTGAGGTTACCCTTAGTTGAGCTTGCCAAATACGTGGCGGCCCGACGCGAAGGGGTGGAACGGATGAGTCGAGGGTTCAACGGCGCGGTCATGAAGGCGTTCGGCGCCCGCGACCACGTCGCAACCGTGACCGACATCGGTGAGGTGACCTCGCACTGCATCCGAATCCGGTTCCGCTCCGACACCCTGTTCGACGAGGCGCTACCCGGCCCGACCTGCTTCGTCCGCGGGTGGTTCCCCGACGGTGAGGGCAAGGAGTTCCAGCGGGCATATACCTTCTCCGAACAGAACCCGGAGACCGGTGAGTTCGCGCTCGACTTCATCCTGCACGAACCGGCCGGCCCGGCGTCGAAGTGGGCGGCAGCCGCAACCCCCGGCGACCAACTGTCCATGATGTCGATGAGTTCGCGCCCGTTCGAGATCCCCGCCGAGAACCGCCCGCACGGGTACCTGCTGATCGGGGATTCTGCGTCGATCCCGGCGATCAACTCGATCATCGAGATCGTGCCCGACGACATCCCCGTCGAGGTGTATCTCGAAGAGCACGGACCCGCCGACCACGAGATTCCGCTGGCCACCCACCCGCGCGCCCGGTTCCACTGGGTACATCGTGACAGCCCGGAAGCCCTGGCCGACGCCATCGAGACCCGCGACTGGTCCAACTGGTACGCGTGGGCGGGACCGGAATCCAACTCGCTCAAGGCCATTCGCAAGCGGCTCAAGGACTTCGGCTTCCCCCGGTCGGAGACCCACGCACAGGCGTACTGGGCGCAGGGCAAGGCCATGGGCAAGGAACGCGACCCGGAGGAACTCGCGGCCGAGACCGCCGTCGAGACCGTGGAAGCACCGCCCGCCGAACCGGCGGCGGAACCACCGGCCGAGCCCAAACCGGCCGGCCAGTGGCGGGCCAATTCGGCCGGCAGGCTCATCGCCCCGCTCAAACGGACGCTGATCCTGGCGGGCATCCTGCAGGCCATCGTCACGATCCTGGGGTTCGCCCCGTATCTCCTACTCGTCGAACTGGGCACGCGCCTGCTCGACGACGCACCCACCTCCGAACTGTGGTCGGTCGGGATCCTGGCGGTCGTCTTGCTGGGCGTGTTCGCGCTCCTCGACTCGGCGCTGCAACTGTGGCTGCACGGAGTCGACGCGCGATTCTCCCGCGACCTGCGTGGACGACTGCTGACCAAACTCGCCCGGCTGCCCCTGGGCTGGTTCACCGCACGCAACTCGGGCAGCATCAAGACCCTCATCCAGGACAACACCCTCTCGCTGCACTATCTGGTGACCCACGCGGTCATCGACGCGGTCGCCGCAGTGGTCGCGCCGCTGGCCGTGCTGATCTACCTGTTCACTGTCGACTGGGGTGTCGCACTGTTCCTGCTGGTGCCGGTGCTCGGCTACGTCATCACGATGTACCGGATGCTGATCCAGTCCAGCGCCAAGATTCCGCTCTCGCAGGCATGGATCGAACGGATGAACGGCGAAGCCGCCTCGTATCTGGACGCCCAACCGGTGATCCGCGTCTTCGGCGGGGTGATGGCGTCGAGCTTCCGCCGCAACCTCGACGACTACATCGACTTCCTCGAGGGCTGGCAACGACCGTTCGGACGCGCCAAGACCACGATGGATCTCATCACCCGGCCCACCACCTTCCTGTGGCTGATCGCCGCGGTGGGCACGTTCTTCGTCATCTGGGGCTGGATCAACCCGGTCGACTTGCTGCCGTTCCTGTTGCTGGGCACCACGTTCGGCGCCCGGCTCCTCGGCATCGGCTACGGGCTGGGCGGGCTGCGGGCGGGCATGATCGCGGCGCGCGACATCCAGAACGTGCTCGACGAACAGGAACTGACCACGCACGTCGCCTCGACCCAGACCCCCGGTACTCCAGGTGAAGTCATGTTCGACACCGTGACCTTCGGCTACCGACCCGATCTGCCGGTGCTGCACGACATCTCGTTGCGGCTCGCGCCAGGGACGGTCACCGCGCTGGTGGGGCCGTCGGGGTCGGGCAAATCGACGCTGGCCGCGTTGCTCGCGCGTTTCCACGACGTGGACGCGGGCAGCATCAGCGTCGACGGCTGCGACATCACCACGATGGAACCCGACGAGCTGTACCGCCACCTCGGCTTCGTGTTGCAGCAGACGCAGCTGGTGTCGGCGACCGTCGCGGAGAACATCGCACTGGCCAAGCCCGACGCCACGGCAGAACAGATCGAGGCGGCTGCCCGCGCCGCCAACATCCACGACCGCATCTTGCGTCTGCCCCGGGGATACGACACCCCACTCGGGCCCGACGCGGCGCTGTCCGGCGGCGAACGACAACGTCTCACCATCGCGCGGGCGCTGCTCGCCGACGCGCCGGTGCTGATCCTCGACGAAGCCACCGCGTTCGCCGATCCGGAATCGGAATACCTTGTGCAGCAGTCACTCAGCCGCCTCGCGGCCGGACGCACCGTGCTCGTCATCGCGCACCGGCTGCACACCGTCACCGGAGCCGACAACATCGTGGTGCTCGACGCCGGACATGTCGTCGAGACCGGAACCCACGGTGACCTGATGGCGGCGGGTGGTCGCTACCGCGCGCTGTGGGACGCCACCGAAGTGCCGACCACCTCCGCGGACGCCACGATGGGAGCTCAGCAATGATCCGCACCATCCTGACCCTGTTGCCGGTCACCAGCCGTCCGGTCATCGCACGGTTCGTCGTACTCACGGTCGTGTCGGTGATCGCACGTGCCATCGGTGTGGTGGTGCTCGTGCCGCTGATCTCGGCGCTCATCGACGGAGACCACGATCGGGCGTTGACGTGGCTCGGCGTGCTGACCGTTGCCACCGTGATCGGGTGGGCGGTCGACGCGACGGCGTCGCGGTGTGGACACGACCTCGGCTTCACCCTGTTGAACAGTGCACAACATGGTGTCTCCGAACGGCTTTCGCGCATCCGCCTGACCTGGTTCTCTGCCGAACACACCGCCACCGCACGACAGGCCATCGCCGCGACCGGCCCCGACCTGGTGGGTCTGATCGTCTATCTGGTGGTTCCGATGTCGGGTGCTCTCCTGGTGCCCGTCGCGATCGCCATCGCGCTGATCCCGGTTGCCTGGCAACTCGGCGTCGTCGCCCTGATCGGCGTGCCCCTGATGCTGGGCGCGATGTGGGCGGCCGGCGCGTTCAGCCAGCGGGCCGACCACGTTGCCGACGCGGCCAACACCCAACTCACCGAGCGGGTGGTCGAATTCGCTCGCACACAGCAGGCGTTGCGGGTGTCGCGGCGGGTGGAGAACGAACGGAGCCTGGCCGGCGACGCACTGGCCCGCCAGCACGGCGCGACTGTCCGGCTACTCCTGATGCAGATCCCCGGACAGTTGCTTTTCAGCGTCGTTGCCCAGGTGGCACTATTCGTTCTGGCCGGCACCGCGGCCTGGCTCACAGTCAGCGGCGAGATCGGAACCGCGGAGGCCGTGGCGCTGATCGTGGTGGCCGTGCGCTACCTCGAGCCGTTCACCTCGCTCGCCGAACTCGCACCGGCGCTCGAGACCACGCGACTCACGTTGCGTCGCATCAAGACCGTGCTCGACGGCCCGCTTGTCCCCGCCGGTGACCAGACTCGCGTCGCTTCCGGAGCCCCGAGAGTCGAGTTCGAGAACGTCACCTTCGCTTACGCCGGCGACGCAAAACCGGTGCTGCACAACCTGAACCTGGTCCTCGAGCCCGGTACCACGACGGCTGTCATCGGGCCGTCCGGATCGGGTAAGAGCACCATCCTCGGGTTGATCGCGGGTCTTTACCAGCCCGACGCCGGGCGTGTCCTGATCGACGGTGTGGATGCCGCAACGCTCGATCCGGAGGTACGACGCACCTTGACCAGCGTCGTGTTCCAGCAGCCGTATCTCATCTCCGGGACCATCGAGGAGAACATCCTGGCCGGCGATCCGACGGCGGAGCCGGCAGCAGTCTCAGCGGCGACCGCTCTTGCTCGGGTCGACGAGATCACCGTCCGACTGCCCGACGGCTTGTCGTCGCAGGTCGGTGAGGGTGGTGCGGTGCTGTCGGGCGGCGAGCGGCAGCGCGTCAGCATTGCGCGCGCACTGCTGAAGCGGGCGCCGATCCTGCTGATCGACGAGGCGACCAGCGCACTCGACAACGAGAACGAGCGGGCCGTCGTCGACGCGCTGTCCGCGGACACCGTGGCGCAGACCCGCGTGATCGTCGCGCATCGGCAGGCGGGCATCCGCCGAGCCGATCGGGTGGTGTTCCTCGAGGACGGGACGATCGTCGAGGACGGCAACCCCGACGAGCTGCGGGAAGCGGGTGGAGGATTCGCGCAGTTCTGGGAGCACCAGGGTGCGACCGCATCGTGGTCGCTCACCGCGACGCAGTAGCCTGGCCCCATGAGTGTGAGCCCCACGGTGCCCGTGGTTGTGGCGGGTCTGATCGGCGGTTACGGCGCGGCGCGGTTCAGTGGCCGACGCGAACTCGGTGGGGTCGTTCTCGCCGCGGCCGGTGCGTACTGCACACGCGAATGGGCACGCCAGAGTCCGGCCGTCGCCGGCGGTCTGTTGGCCACCTACCTCGGTGCGTTCGGGGCGTCGCATCCGCTGGCGAAGAAGATCGGCGCGTGGCCGTCGGTGTTCGCGGTGACCGGTGCGACTGCCGCGACGACGTATGCGGTGACCTCGCGGGCGTGAGGGAGTTGGCATGAGCGATCCGGACGAGCTGATCTGGCAGGTGTACGACGGTCTGCCCAGGGCGGCGCCCGGTTCGGTCGAGACCGCCGCGTTGCTGCTGCGACTGGTGGGCGAGTTACCCGAAGAGCCAACGGTTCTCGATGTGGGCAGCGGGCCAGGTGCCGCCACGGTGCCACTCGCGCAACTCACCGGCGGAACGGTGACGGCGGTCGACCTGCACGAACCCTTCCTTGCCGAAGTGCAGCGTCGGGCCGCGGAAGTCGGTGTCACCGAGCGGGTCAAAACGCTCGCCGCGTCGATGGACGCGATGCCGATTCCCGACGGTTCGGTGGATCTGCTGTGGTCCGAAGGTGCCGCGTACATCATCGGATTCGACACCGCACTGGCAACGTGGCGGCCGATGCTCGCCGACGACGGCGTCGTCGTGGTGACCGAGGCCGAGTGGATGACCTCGGAACCGGCAGCGGCGGTGCGGGATTACTGGAATGCGGGCTACCCGGCGATGCGCACAACCGCGCAGAACGTGGCCGCGATAGCGGACGCCGGCTGGACGTTGAGCGCGACTTATGTTCTCCCCAAGGCTGATTGGGCGACCTACTACGGACCGCTGAGGACCCGGCTCGACGACCTGACGCGAAGTGGGGTTCCTGCCGAATCCCTGGCACCGTTTCGCGAGGAGATCGCGATGTGGGAACGTCACGGCGACGAGTTCGGCTATACCGCATACGTACTGCGACCTGCGACGGTCGTGACTCAGTGAGGAGTTGTCATGGAGGTAGCCGGCAAGGTCGCGATCGTGACCGGCGGCGGTGGCGGCATCGGGAGTGCGATCGCCCGTGCCCTCGTCGCCCGTGGTGCGCGGGTGGTGGTCACTGATCTCGACGCGGCGCCGGCCTCGACCGTCGCTGACGCCTTGGGCGCCGACGCGGTATCGCTCGCCGGCGACGCCGCCGACCCGTCGCACATCGATGCCGTGGTTGCACTCGCCGAGAGCGAATTCGGTCCGGTGGACCTCTATTTCGCCAACGCGGGCATCGGCAGTGGCGGTGGCGTCGACACCGAGGACGCGGTCTGGGATCTTGCACTCGATGTGAATCTGATGGCCCACGTACGTGCTGCCCGCCGACTGGTGCCCGGCTGGGTGGAGCGTGGCGAGGGCTACTTCATCAGCACTGCGTCGGCCGCCGGTCTGCTCACCCAGCTGGGCAACGCGACGTACGCGGCCACCAAGCATGCCGCCGTCGGCTTCGCCGAGTGGCTCAACATCACTTACGGCGATAACGGAATCCGGGTGAGCTGCCTGTGCCCGATGGGCGTTGACACCGCACTGTTGCGACCCAAAGACGCTGTGGTGCAGGCAGATCAGGCGCTTATGCAGCGTGCCGTCGAGACCGCAGGTGCGGTGCTGACACCCGACGTCGTCGCCGACGAGGTGATGGCGGCCATCGCCGACGAGCGATTCCTCATCCTGCCGCATCCCGAGGTGCTCGACATGTATCGGCACAAAGGCACCGACTACGACCGCTGGCTACGCGGTATGCGGCGGTTCCAGCGTTCGTTGAGCTGACTCGAAGAGTTGGGTGACCGACGCTCTGACCTGGGAAAACGCCGCAGTGGTCTGTCCCTGAAAATAGGGGAAGAACTTCTTCCCCGGGGTAGTGCCCCGTGGAGTGGTGGACTTCGGATCGGCGTGGAATCACGCGTGGTGATCAACGAGTCATGTTGAATGCTAGGCGGTTTGGTGGGAT